>NZ_JAHLKN010000012.1:0-1382 GCF_021498065.1 Mycetohabitans sp. B3
CGCGACGGTGGCGAACATGCGTTTTGTGAAGCCGCTGGACGAGGCGCTCGTGCGGCAGCTCGCCGACACGCATGAGCTACTCGTGACCGTCGAGGAAGGAACATTGATGGGCGGCGCCGGCTCGGCGTGCATCGAGTCCCTACAGGCGGCAGGGGTAAACCGACCGGTATTACAATTGGGCCTTCCCGACCGTTTCGTCGACCATGGCGATCCGGCGAAGCTGCTTGCCGCATGCGGTCTGGATGCGGCGGGAATTGCCAGCGCGATCCGCGAGCGCTTGTCAACCGTGGAACGGCAAAAGCACGATGGCAACGCGAAAACGACCAAGCTCGTCGCATAGGCCGTGACCTCAACGGCCGTTGCTGTTTCTCATGTAGAATCTGCACGAGCGGCATGGGCCATCCGGCCGGGCCGCCCGTGCTGGCGCTCCGGTGCCGCCATGAACTGAGGCGTGCGCCGGTGTCAAGGAATGCCAATGAACCAGATGAATCCCGCTTTTTTGATGCCTGATGTGCAGAGCACGCCGGATACCCGGCAGATCCCGATCCAGCGGGTCGGCATCAGAGCGGTCCGCCATCCGCTGACGGTGAGGACTGCGCAAGGCGATGTGCAACCGACAGTGGGATCCTGGAATCTTAACGTGCACCTTCCTGCTGAGCAGAAGGGCACGCACATGTCGCGCTTCATCGCGCTGCTGGACCAAGCGCAGACGCCGCTGGACATCGCGCATTTCCGCGCTATGCTGGCGACCATGCTCGAGAAGCTCGAAGCCACGGCGGGTCGAATCGAAGTCACATTTCCCTATTTCATCCGGAAAACGGCGCCTGTATCCGGTGTGCAAAGCCTGCTTGACTATGAAGTGACGCTCAGTGTCGACGCACGCGACGGTGCCACACGCCTGTTCACCAAGGTGCTGGTGCCGGTGACCAGCCTGTGTCCGTGCTCAAAAAAGATCTCTCAGTATGGCGCGCACAATCAGCGTTCACATGTGACGATCGCCGCCGAATTGGCCGATGACGTGCCGGTTGAGGACCTGGTGCGGATGGCCGAGGAAGAGGCATCGTGTGAGTTGTGGGGGCTGCTGAAGCGTCCCGACGAGAAGTTTGTCACCGAGCGGGCGTACGACAACCCGAAGTTCGTCGAGGACTTGGTGCGCGATGTTGCGCAGCGGCTCAACGCCGATCCGCGGATCGTCGCCTATGTGCTCGAAGCCGAGAATTTCGAATCAATCCACAATCACAGTGCGTACGCGCTGATCGAGCACGACAAGCGGCTTTCCGGCTAGCCTGCTTGCCCGACATCGACATCGACATCGACATCGACATCGACATCGACATCGACATCGACATCGACATCGACATCGACATCGACATCGACATCGA
>NZ_JAHLKN010000013.1:0-9712 GCF_021498065.1 Mycetohabitans sp. B3
GACATCGACATCGACATCGACATCGACATCGACATCGACATCGACATCGACATCGACATCGACATCGACATCGACATCGACATCGACTCGGGCATCGGACGCCCGTGGCACGGCGTGCGTCGCGTCGGTGGTGAACTCGCGCCACGAATGCGGCGCGGGACGAAGGTTCACGGATGCACGGCGAACGCTGTACCGGCCCCTGCGCCCAAGGCTACGCCGGTGGCTGCCGTGGTGTGACGTCGGCAGTGGCCGAGGCGCTACGCTGGTTGTTGTCCAGGATCGTGATGGCACTCAGGTCCCAACGCGGCTTAACAGTGAACGCATACGACGTATTGGCCGCCGTGGGATTGCGTTGCAGGCGTAGTGCGCCCGCGAGCGCGATCATCGCGCCGTTATCGGTGCATAGTGCGAGGTCGGGATAGTACACGTCGAAGCCGCGCTTGGCGGCAGCGGCACACAGCGCTTCGCGTAACTGGCGGTTCGCGCCGACCCCGCCGGCCACGACGAGCCGCGTCATGCCTGTGCGCTTGAGGGCGGCAACGGCTTTCGCGACCAGTACGTCGACGGCGGCATCAACAAAGCCGCGTGCCAAATCGGCTTTTGCCTGTTCGCAAGCGTTCGAGCCGATTCGGCTCAGATGCGTGAGAACCGCTGTTTTCAATCCACTGAAGCTGAAGTCTAGGTCGCCCGAATGCAGCATTGGGCGGGGCAATTCGACGGCGCCAGGCGTGCCGAACTCGGCCAGCCGCGAAACTTCCGGGCCTCCCGGGTAGTTCAGTCCGAGCAATTTTGCGGTCTTGTCGAACGCTTCACCGGCCGCATCGTCCAGTGTTTCGCCGAGCGTCTGGTAGTCGCCGACATCGGCTACCCGCATCAGTTGCGTATGGCCACCGGAGACCAACAGCGCAACGAATGGAAAGGGCGGTGGCGTTTGTGCGAGCAACGGCGACAGCAGGTGTCCCTCGAGATGGTGAATGCCGATTACCGGCTTGCCGAGCGCCAGCCCTAACGCATTCGCGATGCTGGCTCCGACGAGTAGCGCACCGGCGAGCCCCGGCCCCTGCGTGAATGCGATTGCATCGATTGCGGTGCGCGCCACCCCGGCCTGCTGCAACACCTGCTCAAGCAGTGGCAGCGCGCGCCGAATATGGTCGCGTGACGCGAGTTCTGGCACCACGCCGCCATAGTCGCGGTGCATGGCGATTTGCGAATGCAGTGCGTGTGCAAGTAGCCCGCGCCGGCTGTCGTACAGCGCGAGCCCGGTTTCATCACATGAGCTTTCGATACCGAGGACGAGCATGAGAATCGGACAAAAAGGTGATCGAGCCGGATGCGACTTCGTTTGCGCCACCGGCTTGCCAGATGGCTGGCACGGCGCATGACCCCCGCAACGCAATCAATTAGTATAACAGTGCGGCCGCTAACGTAGCTGGCAAGTCGGTAGAATGCGCGCCATGGAACACTTCGATATCGCCGTAATTGGCGCCGGCGCTGCCGGCATGATGTGTGCGGCTGTGGCCGGCCAGCTTGGGCGGCGTGTCGTGCTGATCGATCACGCACCGCGCGTTGCTGAAAAAATCCGGATCTCCGGCGGCGGGCGGTGCAATTTCACGAACCTGTATGCGGACTGGACCCACTACTTGTCCGAGAACCCGTCGTTTTGCCGCTCCGCGCTCGCCCGCTATACACCGCAGGATTTTCTAGCACTGTTGCGCGCCCATCGTGTTCGGTGGCATGAAAAGCACAAGGGGCAACTTTTTTGCGATGACTCGAGCGAGACGATTATTGACGTGCTCAAACGCGAATGCAGCGCCGGCGGTGTCACGTGGCGCCATCCATTGCAGGTTGCGGACGTGGCTGTCGATACGATGGGGTTTGTGCTGGGCACGCATGCCGGCGCGCTGCGCGCACGGGCGCTCGTGGTGGCAACGGGCGGGCTGTCGATTCCGAAGATTGGGGCGAGCGACTTCGCGTATAGGCTCGCTAAACGCTTTGGTCATAAGCTTGTCGAGCCGCGTCCAGCGCTGGTGCCGTTGACCTTCTCCGCCGCACGCTGGGCGCCGTATGCGATGCTGGCCGGGATATCGATGACGGCACGCGTATCGACAGGCGGCGACAAGCGGCGTGCCGAGTTCGTCGAGGACCTGTTGTTTACGCATCGCGGACTGTCCGGCCCCGGTATTTTGCAGATCTCCAGCTATTGGAACCCAGGGCATGCGGTGTCGATCGACCTATTGCCGTCGTTTGACGTGGCCGGCGCACTGCTTGACGCAAAAGCCGCGTCGCGCCGGCAATTAGCGAACCAGCTCGCTGAATGGATGCCGGTGCGGCTTGCGCAGTGCTGGGCGATCCAGCACCACCTCCCGCCCCAGGCGCGGCTGGCCGATATTGCTGACAAGGCACTGCGTCAACTGGCCAGCGGGCTCCAGCAATGGACGTTGACGCCGGGCGGCACCGAAGGCTTTCGCAAGGCCGAGGTCACGCGTGGTGGCGTCGACACCCGTGAACTATCGTCGACCACGATGATGAGCGAGCGGATGCCGGGCCTATACTTCATCGGCGAGGCGGTGGACGTGACCGGATGGCTGGGTGGGTATAATTTCCAGTGGGCATGGTCATCCGGTGTCGCGGCGGGCCAGGCTGCTGCTGCCGCTGTTGCGCAACGTTAGCCGGACGCTGAGGGCGCAGAATTGTCTGCACGCACATCTGCTATACTGGCACACCTTTGGTGTATGTTGGTGGGATGTGTCCCTTTTTTCATACCTTCGACTGGACATGACGACGATTCGCGTTAAAGAGAATGAGCCTTTTGAAGTCGCGATGCGCCGCTTCAAACGCACGATCGAAAAGAACGGGTTGTTGACCGAATTGCGTGCGCGCGAGTTTTACGAGAAGCCGACCGCGGAGCGCAAGCGGAAAAAGGCGGCGGCGGTCAAGCGCCATTTTAAGCGTTTGCGCAGCCAAATGCTGCCGAAGAAGCTCTACTGATCTAGTATCGCGCCGGCGCGGCAGCCGGGTTGGCGCGATCATCTCGTGAACCTGCACCGCGTGTGCGTGCAGGGCTACTGCTGTGGCAGGCGCTGATGGGACCCGCGTTGCTGCGCAGACCCGCTTGTGGATCGTGTCCCAAGCGGGTTTTTGTGTTAAACGTCGGTTACTGCATGTCACAGTTCCATAGGCGAACCTGGGCCGTTGATGGCAATACGCATGAGCTTGAAAGACCGTATCAATGATGACATGAAAGCTGCGATGCGCGCCCGCGACAGCGAGCGGCTCGCAACCATCCGCCTGCTGCTAGCTGCGATCAAGCAGCGTGAGGTGGACGAGCGCACGGCGCTGGACGACACGGCGATCGTGACGGTCGTCGACAAGTTGATCAAGCAGCGCAAGGATTCGATTTCGCAGTTTCAGTCCGCCGGCCGCGAGGACCTGGCCGCGAAGGAATCGGCGGAACTCGTGGTGCTGCAGCAGTACATGCCTGCCCAGCTGTCCGAGGCCGACGTCGCCGCGCAGGTGCAGGACGCGATTGCGCAAGCGGGCGCGGCCGGTCCCCAGGACATGGGCAAGGTCATGGCATTGCTCAAGAGCAGGCTCGCGGGCCGTGCCGACATGACGACGGTTTCCGCGCAAGTGAAGGCGGCCTTGTCGGCGAAGTAGCGTTGCCAGGGCGACCGTGATTCCGCACTCGTTCCTGCAAGACCTGCTAAACTGCGTCGATATCGTCGACGTGGTGGGGCGGTACGTGCAGTTGAAAAAGGGCGGGGCGAACTTCAGTGGGCTGTGCCCGTTCCACAACGAAAAGAGTCCCTCGTTCACCGTCAGTCCGACCAAGCAGTTCTACCATTGCTTCGGCTGTGGCGCGCACGGCACTGCGATCGGTTTCCTGATGGAACATGCCGGCTTGACGTTTCCCGAGGCTGTCGATGAGTTGGCGCAGTCCGTTGGACTCACCGTTCCACACGAACCCGCGCCGGGTGTATATGGCGGTGGGAGCCCGCCCGGATTGAGGGACGGTACCGATCCGCCGCCTGCCCATCCCGGCACGGCGCGCGCGCTCGTCGACATCATGCAGATCGCGGCCGACTACTATCGCAAGCAGCTTCGGGGCGCGCCGGACGCGATCCAGTACCTGAAGGGGCGGGGCTTGACCGGCGAAATCGCGCTGCGCTTCGGATTGGGCTATGCGCCGGATGGCTGGCAAAACCTCGAGGCAGCATTCGCAAACTATCGCGACGATGCGCTGCTCGACGCAGGTCTGGTGATTGTCAGTGACAAGACGTCGAGCAACGGCGAAGCGCGCCGCTACGATCGCTTTCGCCAGCGCATCATGTTCCCGATCCGTAACGTACGCGGACAGGTGATCGGCTTTGGCGCACGCGTGCTCGATGGCGGCGAGCCGAAGTATTTGAATTCGCCGGAAACGCCGCTATTTAACAAGGGAACCGAGTTGTACGGCCTATTCGAGGCACGTCTTGCGATCCGCGAGAAGGGTTTCGTGCTGGTCGTGGAAGGTTACATGGACGTCGTTGCACTGGCGCAGTTGGGCTTTCCGAACACGGTGGCGACCCTGGGCACCGCGTGTACGCCGGTGCATGTCCAAAAACTGATGCGGCAGACCGACACGGTGATCTTCAGCTTCGACGGTGACGCGGCGGGGCGGCGTGCCGCGCGGCGAGCGTTGGACGCGTGCTTGCCGCACGCGGCGGACAATCGTACGATTCGCTTTCTGTTTCTGCCCGCGGAGCACGATCCGGACAGCTATATCCGTGAGCACGGCGTGCAGGCATTTGCGGACCAAATCGGGCGGGCAATGCCGCTGTCGCAGTTCCTGCTCAACGAGGTGCTGGCGGACAAGGAGATCGACCAGCCGGAAGGACGAGCCAAGGCCTTATATGATGCCAAGCCACTGCTGCAGGCACTGCCGCCCAACGCGCTGAGGGCTCAGATTCTGCACATGCTGGCGGATCGGCTCTCGACGCCCGTCGAAGAAGTGGCGCAGTTCTGCGAAGTCGGCTCGCGCACCGCGCCCGCGGTGCGCGGTACGCCGGCACGTGCCGATCGTCGTCGCGTCACCGGCCACGAGCATCGAGCACTACGCAACGTAATCATGTATCCGCGCATTGTCGCGATGCTCGATGTGCAGGATTGCGACACGCTGGCCACGCTTGCCCGGCAGGGGGCCTTGTTTGCCGAGACGATCGCGCATGCGCGGCAACTGGGGGACGCGGCAGAGTATCGGCTGCTAAAGGACTTGCTGCTTAATTCTCCGAATGCGCCGACGTATGAGGAAATCTTCCGGGAAATTCTGGTCTATGATGAAAACGTGCGTGATTTGCTGCATGCGCCGCCGGACGACGACAGCGCGCAGCGGCGCGATGAGCAGGAGCGGATCGCGGCTGACGAAGTCAGGGCGGTTGTCGCGAAGATGCGTTATGACGCTTGCTGCGAGCGACTTGAAATTTTGTCTCGGCAGCCAAAACTGGAAGGAGAGCAGGCCAGGGAGTTTGCCGAGTTGTCGCAGCGGCGTGCGGAACTGAAGCGTCGGGTCGCGGCATCGGTGCTTGGCGGAGGGGCTTGACCACCGTGCTATAATTGAAGGTTTTCAGCGGAGTTGTTTCCGGGCGACGTCGAATAGAGCGGAATTGCCATGGCAAAGACCAAGCGGAAAAAGGGGTTGGATTAGGTCGGAAGCGCAGGTCGGTGACGGTAAAGGCGACCGGTCCGCGGCGAAACAGGCCCCTTCTCGCATGTGGCGCGCCGGCGAACATCGCGCGATCCGGCCAGCGGGAAGCGACGACGCGGTCCTGCTCGATGGCGAAGTCCGTCGAGCAGGCTCGTGATGTGCGCGGCCGAGAAGTTCCCGAAGCGGGTAAGTCGGCAGGTCGCGGCCGCCGGGCAGCAGCCGGATAGCCGCACTGAGAGAGTATCCACGGTTGAAGCGGCGGCCGTCGAAGAGCCGCAAGTCGAGACCAGAGCCGTAATGGCGACATCCATGACGAAAAAGCTGAACGAAGTACCAGTTGATGAGGAAGCGGGCCAAGTCGATGAGTCGGCCGGCTCGGCCGCGCCGGTGAAGGGTGGCGAGAAGATCAAGGCGCGCGATCGTAGGGCCAAGGAAAAGGCGCTGCTGAAGGAGGCGTTCGCGTCTCACCAGCCGGGTACCGCCGAGGAGCTCGAGGAGCGCCGCTCGAAGCTGCGCGCGCTGATCAAGCTGGGCAAGGAACGCGGCTTCCTGACGTATGCTGAAATCAACGATCACCTGCCGGACAATTTCGCGGAAACCGAGGCGATCGAGAGCATCATCAGCACGTTCAACGACATGGGCGTGGCGGTCTATGAACAGGCGCCCGATGCGGAAACGCTGCTGCTCAACGACAACGCGCCGTCGGTGTCATCCGACGACGAGGTTGAAGAGGAGGCCGAAGTCGCGTTGTCGACGGTGGACTCCGAATTTGGCCGTACGACCGACCCGGTGCGCATGTACATGCGCGAGATGGGCACTGTCGAACTGTTGACGCGGGAAGGCGAAATTGAGATCGCCAAGCGTATCGAAGACGGCCTAAAGCACATGGTTCAGGCGATTTCGGCGTGCCCGACGACGATCGCGGACATCCTTGCGATGGCCGAGCGGGTCGCCAACGATGAAATCCGCGTGGACGAACTGGTCGATGGCCTAATCGATCCGAGCGCGGAGGATGCGGACGGCTTTAGCGCGTCGGATGCGGACGAGATCGAGTCGGAAGCCGACGACGCCGACGAAGGTGACGAGGAAGAGGAAGAAGAGGACGAAGGGGCAGGAGCGGCCGCGGCCAGCGCCGCGCAGCTCGAGGCGCTAAAGCGTGCGTCGCTGGAGCGCTTTGCGCTAATCAGTGAGTGGTTCGACAAAATGCGTCGCGCGTACGAGAAGGAGGGCTACAAGTCCAAGTCATACCTGAAGGCGCAAGAGGCGATCCAGGCCGAGTTGATGTCGATCCGGTTTACCGCCCGCACGGTCGAGCGGCTGTGCGATACGTTACGCGCGCAGGTTGACGAGGTGCGTCAAGTGGAGCGCCAGATCTTGCATATCGTCGTCGACAAGTGCGGGATGCCGCGCGCAGAATTCATTTCGCGCTTCCCGAGTAACGAGACCAACCTAGACTGGGCCGAGCAAATCGTCGTCGAGGGGCATCCGTACAGCGCGGTGCTCGAGCGCAATATCCCGGCGATTCGCGAACAGCAGCAGCGTCTGATTGACTTACAGGCGCGCGTCGTGTTGCCACTGAAGGACTTGAAGGAAACCAACCGCCAGATGGCGGCTGGCGAGCTCAAGGCGCGGCAGGCCAAACGCGAAATGACGGAGGCCAACTTGCGGCTGGTCATTTCGATTGCGAAGAAGTACACGAACCGTGGCTTGCAGTTCCTGGATTTGATCCAGGAGGGCAATATTGGCCTGATGAAGGCGGTTGACAAGTTCGAATATCGGCGGGGCTACAAGTTCTCCACGTATGCGACGTGGTGGATTCGTCAAGCGATTACGCGGTCGATCGCGGACCAGGCGCGCACGATTCGGATTCCGGTCCACATGATCGAGACGATCAACAAGATGAACCGGATCTCACGGCAAATTCTGCAGGAGACGGGGCTCGAGCCGGACCCGGCCACGCTCGCCGAAAAAATGGAGATGCCGGAAGACAAGATCCGCAAGATCATGAAGATCGCGAAGGAACCGATTTCGATGGAAACACCGATCGGCGACGACGACGATTCTCACCTGGGCGATTTCATCGAAGATAACAATACGGTGGCGCCGGCCGATGCGGCATTGCACGCGAGTATGCGAGACGTTGTGAAGGACGTGCTAGACTCGTTGACGCCGCGCGAAGCAAAAGTATTGCGGATGCGCTTTGGTATCGAGATGAGCACGGACCATACGCTCGAGGAAGTCGGTAAGCAGTTCGACGTGACGCGCGAGCGGATCCGACAGATTGAGGCGAAGGCGTTGCGCAAATTGCGACATCCGAGCCGCTCGGATAAGCTGAAGTCGTTCCTTGAAGGCAACTGAGCTTCATTTTGCCTCATAATGATTGATTCGGGCCTCTAGCTCATGCTTGGTTAGAGCAGCGGACTCATAATCCGTTGGTGCCGTGTTCGACTCACGGGAGGCCCACCAATATCTACGCGGGCTTGCGCGCATGTCACGCAGCCCGCGTTTTTTATGGTAGAGAAATTTTGTCCGATCCGCGTGATGGCATTCCTTAAAGTTTCTGTGGCCAGATAAGCGTAGTGCTGCGTGCTAGCATGTGATTGATGCGCGAGGTCCTGTCCGCCATGCTGCGCGATGACAAATTTACCAATTCAAGTCAGCCCTGAACGGTTGAGGAAAGGCATAGGGACATCCTCCAGCCTGCCGCCATTACACAGGGAGGCCGACGCTTATTGTGCTGGTGCGCCGCAGGCGTGCCAATACGGCGGGTTGTATGAAGCTCCGCCGCACATCCATTGTGCCAACTCGTAGCCCGGCCTGGTGTCACTCGGTGTGTGCCTGTAAGCTCGACAGTGACCGCTTGCGATAGTATTTCTCAACCACCGTGAAATGCATGGCAAACGGAGCGGATAGTTCGGCAAAACGCGCATAGCTCACGTTAAATTGTCAAGCACGAAGGCCATCCCAAAAGGAGCCTCGTAGAACATGTGAGACACTGCAGTGCAGGCTTGCCGCGTTGCTTCGACAAGCATCAGGCCCGGCACATGGTCGATTTCATGCTCGAAGAAAAACGGATGGTCTGGTTCAATGATCAATGGAGCAACGAACCGATCCTGCCCATCTCCGGCAGCCGGTATCGGAATTATTCGTTCCACGAAAACATGTCTGAGTTCCGACTTATGAACCAGACGACGCTGCAACCGGCGCCGGCTAGCACTATCGATTTCGTAACGCTCATCCAAAGGGAGGCGCGGGACGTTGTTATTCATTTGAAGGTCTTTACTACAGGAATGGGATCAGTATCTGTAAGGGAGTAGGCACAGCTGCGTCGGCCAATGCGGGATGAACTAGCGCATTAAGCTAATTCGTGCAACTACGCGTTGGGCAGCGCGTCCGCCGAAGGTATAACGGACGATGTGCCTAACATCGATACCGTACGTCCCTGCGTTACTAACCGGCTCTTGTTGATCGAACACTAGCGCGCACGTTTGGCGAAAAGATGTTGCGTGCGTACTGCACGATCACAACCATGGCTGGGAAATGGGGCACGTAGTCAAGCGTGGCGTTCAGAACAGCGTATCGGCCTCGATACTGGAACGCATCCGGCGTTATCTTGTCACCTTGTGCATGCTGCGCGCGCTCGAAGCGCTAGGCGCCACACTGAAACGTCTCGAGCAAGGGGCAGCTCAATGTTGGAAAGGCCCGAAACGGTTGCTGAGCGAGGAATTCACCACGCACGAAACCCGGCGTATCCAAGATCGTGACTCGATGGCCAAGGCCGGGCCCGAAGGTAACCTGATACAGCAATTGAACACAGCCACCACATCTTCGCCACGGAGCGTGGCACCCACAACAAGAGCGCAAACACTCGCACATGCCATCAGGACTACCCAGCGCGATGCCCGCGTGGCGGCAGCAAAACGTGCAATAGCAGCGAATGTCTGGGGTGCGATGGCTGCCCCAGTTTGCGCCGCCGCATGAAATGGGGAGGCAAGCGGCGTGCTGGGGCGGGGGTATGGGGCGTTGTGC
>NZ_JAHLKN010000014.1:0-3587 GCF_021498065.1 Mycetohabitans sp. B3
CTTCCCCCCCGAAGCGGGTGTTGGGCTTTGCGGCCCACCGCTGAGTACGCCTGCTCGTGCACAGCACTGCAATGGTGCCGTGCACCGCGTGATGCAACCCGCTCGGGCCCAGTGCGGGCCCCGCGGTGCGATGCGTGCTAGTTCCTGTGCCGAGAAACGCATAACACCCAGGCTTGGTCTGCAGCATGAACGAGATGAGATGACGTGCTTCGTATGGCGCTGGTTCATTTCGCAAAACGCATCTGGCTTTGCCGTGCCATCGGCACACTGGATAACGCGCAACGTGTTTACGATGCGGCGCGTTTTTTCAACTGCTTATGAGGAACGGATATGGACGGCATCAACTCAATGCAAGGCGTCAACCCGACTAGGATTGATATCGGGGAGGACGGGAACCTCAAACCGGGTGCTGAAAGGCTGGAACAAAATCACTCCTGGAGCGTGTGGGACGGCAACGACTGGAAACCGATTCCTCCTAATCCGATGAGCCAAGCAGCGACAGACTTTACGACTGCATTAAAAGCCCAGATTATGCTCCGGTAAGCTAGCCACCAAATCCCATTTTTACTGGATGATGTGCTTGATTATGCCGTCCTAGTGGCTACGAGGCGGCATTTCGCAGCGCTGAACGGGTGGCACGCTTGGCTGTAGCGGCCTCGCGCTGCCTGCCTAGAAGAAACTTGGCAAATTTGACTTGCCCTCTTCCTCAGAGGCCGACGGGGTTTTTAGCAAAGTTCCTTTAAACCAATTTCATGAAAAGCGGCAGGAGCGTCCGCTGCTGCTCGATGTTTCACGCTGGACAGCGACAATCATCTTGGCCGGCGTGTTGCCTCATGGGATGATGTTACTCTCGGGTAATTGTCACTCTCCGGTCTTTTTCGATGAAGGCTGGTGCTGCATAGCAGCGCCAGCCTTCATCGCGTCGGCATCACCCAGTATTCTGGCTACCAGTTCTCTGGCGCGGTTCGATCGCCATGCCTTCACGCGGCGCTGCACAGTGCGCAGCTGCGCGCCGGAATACATCGCCGGCGCCATGGCGACGAGACGCTCATGTAGCTTCTTGGCCGTGATGCCGGGCTCAGTTTCCAGCCATTGCTGTATCGTCGGCCACGTATGCTCGAATGATCTTCTCGGCTGCGCCAAGTGTGAGGCACGCGCGCCTTTCGCTGATGCGTCGCTCTTACCTCGCCGTCCTGCCACGCTGTGCCAAGACTCGCCAGAAATCCGCGAGAGGAACGCGAGCAGGTGTG
This sequence comes from Mycetohabitans sp. B3, assembly GCF_021498065.1. Lineage (NCBI taxonomy): Bacteria > Pseudomonadati > Pseudomonadota > Betaproteobacteria > Burkholderiales > Burkholderiaceae > Mycetohabitans > Mycetohabitans sp. B3. The sequence continues at coordinate 1,251 of NZ_JAHLKN010000014.1, forward strand.
CTTGCCTGCGTCGGCGCCAAGCCGGATTCACTACATTGTGCGACGCGCTGTTGCGCTTCGCGCATGCGGCTCAACAGCTCCAGTGGGTCGAGCGCTCGAAACTGAGCGCAGCACGTGCTCGAGCGGCGTCAACGGCGCTTCATACCGCTTCATGACCCTCGCGCCATGACGTGTCTTCGATTTCAGCTTAAATGAAGGCTGAAAGAAGTTAATGTACAAACGTGACACCTCGTAAAGGCAAGCAAGGGTTTGCGTCGCTTCAAGTCCGCGTAACCGGCCATACCCGACGAGGCGGCGCACGACTGATCCATTCTTTTGTTCGACCCACGCCTGGTCATTCTTCTTATACGCACGAGAGCGTGCCAGCTCGATGCCCGTTGTCTTGCAGCCGCCTCGTCATCAGTCGTCCCCGCCAGCATTCTGACGGGTAACAAATTACATGAGGCAACAGGCTCCGCTCGGTAGCAAAAAACCTGAGTCAATGCGGCCCGACGCTAGGTCGATCATCCATGGCACTCGCCCCTGTCTGGACATCTCCATTCTGTCGCAGAATACTCGTAGAGACGATGCGAAGGCGACATTTAATAAACGAATTCGGTGTGAGCGTCGAGATCCGTATGCATTCCCATCCGTCGCGGCAAGTGCCTTATCAGACAAGCCTATGAGCCCTATACCGCAGCCGTTGTCGCACTGTCCCCCACTGGGCCTCCCAATCTTTGTGCGTTAGCAGACCGAGGCTGCGAAGGCGGTTAAGCAACGATCTGTATCGGATAACGTAAATCCGGCTCAACGAAAAGGAGATGAAAAAATGAAGGCGGTGTCGATTGCGATTGCGGCCATTACTGTTGGAATCCTAACAGGATGTAACAGCGGGCTGACAGAGGTTTCACCTTCAGCAGCCAATAGGAGCGCCAATGCCGGAAGCGGTCCGAATGGCGGGCATACGGGCAGCCGTCCGGGTAATGACGGCAATCGGCCCGTAGTGAGCCTTGCGCAAGGATACTACGTGGGCATGACGACGCCGGGTCAGCGAGAGGTGGGTATCGTTCGGGATGACGGCGTGTTCTGGATTGCCTACGACCGCGGCACGCCGGGATTGGGCGGCTTTGTCAGCGGCACCAGTACGACGAGCGGCACGCAGGCCAGCGGCACGTTCACCTCGACGGACGCGATCCGCTATGACTTCGCGCAGCGCACGAGCGACGCGGAACGGGTAGACGCAAATTATGTGTACAAGGACTGCCTGTGCGGCCGCAGCACGAATGCGTCGGGTACGGTGGGGGTGGAGTTCGGCTCAACCTACCAAGGGCTGTACGAGCGGCAGCCGACGCTCGCGGCGTTAGCTGGAACGTACAGTGACGGGGTCGCGCAAACGCTGGTGGACGATCAGGGTGTCACGTTGCAGATCGATGCGGGCGGCACGCTGAACGCCCGGACGGCCAATGCGTGCACGCTGACGGGTATGTTTCAGCCGCGCACGGTGGGCAACCTGTACGACGTGACGGTCACGGCCGGGCCCGCGCCTTGCGCGACACCCGGCACAGTGTATGCGGGCGCGGCGGTGCTGGACAGTGGCAAGCTGCTGGTGATGGCCACCGATGCCTCACGTCAGGCCGCTCTGGTGCTAACGGGTACGCGCGCGACGGCCGCACCGGCTCTTCAATGAGTCGCGCCTCAAACCGGTGCTCCGACACGGCGAATTCGCTGCACCGGAACACCGGTAACCGTCGGCGATACGCATATCGCTTGCCTTCGGCACCCGCGTAGTTGACAATTGCTATCTTGCCGGAAGGCGAACGACTGACGGTCACCAAGTACCAGGTCGGCGGGTGGGTGCAGGGCAGTTGACACTTGCAACTAATTAGCCGATAATCGTCAGTTCTCTGCGGAGGGGTGCCCGAGTGGCTAAAGGGGGCAGACTGTAAATCTGTTGGCTTACGCCTACGTTGGTTCGAATCCAACCTCCTCCACCAGAATTTTACGGCAGCGGTACTGGGTGGAAGCACCTCGCGGGTGTAGCTCAATGGTAGAGCAGAAGCCTTCCAAGCTTACGACGAGGGTTCGATTCCCTTCACCCGCTCCAGCGTTTCAGATGTTCGCCCATGTGGCTCAGTGGTAGAGCACTCCCTTGGTAAGGGAGAGGTCGGCAGTTCGATCCTGCCCATGGGCACCAGCAAGTGTCGGTGATGCGTTTGCGCGCGGCGCAACGGACCAAATTCCTGTTAGGAGTCGAATATGGCCAAAGGCAAGTTTGAACGGACCAAGCCGCACGTGAACGTGGGCACGATCGGTCACGTTGACCATGGCAAGACCACGCTGACGGCGGCGATCGCGACG
>NZ_JAHLKN010000015.1:0-12780 GCF_021498065.1 Mycetohabitans sp. B3
ATCGCGATGGAAGAAGGCCTGCGCTTTGCGATCCGCGAAGGCGGCCGTACCGTCGGCGCCGGTGTCGTCGCCAAAATCATCGAGTAAGCCAGTTATTCGATGATCACGATAGGGGCGGCGGTTGCCGCCTCAACAGGGTTTTAGGGGTATAGCTCAACTGGCAGAGCGTCGGTCTCCAAAACCGAAGGTTGGGGGTTCGATTCCCTCTGCCCCTGCCACTACAGCGCCGCTTATGCGGCGCGTTCGTTTAAGGTGTTATGGCGAATCCATCCGTCGAAACTGTGAATACCGCAAGCGACAAGCTCTTGCTTGCGCTGGGCGTATTGCTCGTGATCGCCGGGATCGCCGGGTTCTACCTGCTGGGTACGCACGAGTGGTATGTGCGTGGTGCGGCGCTGGTGGTCGGCATTGCCGCGGGCATCGCGGCGGCGCTCGCCTCTGCGTCAGGCAAGGGTTTTATTGCATTCGCGAAGGACTCGTACCGCGAGGTGCGCAAGGTCGTGTGGCCAACCCGCAAAGAGGCTGGCCAGACGACGTTGGTCGTATTCGGTTTCGTGCTCGTGATGGCGATCTATCTTTGGGTTAGCGATAAGACCATCGAATGGGTCATCTTCTCGCTAATTCTAGGTTGGAAATGATATGAGCGATAGCGCAGCGTCATCGGGTGGAAAGCGTTGGTACGTCGTGCACGCCTACTCCGGTATGGAGAAAAGCGTGCAACGTGCGCTTCAGGAGCGCATTGAGCGTGCTGGCATGCAGGATAAATTTGGCCAGATCTTGGTCCCGACCGAAGAGGTCGTCGAGATCAAGGGCGGGCATAAGTCGGTCACCGAGCGCCGGTTCTTTCCGGGCTATGTGTTGGTCGAAATGGAAATGACAGACGAAACCTGGCATTTGGTGAAAAATACCGCCAAAGTGACCGGTTTCGTTGGCGGCGCACGGAACCGTCCGAGCCCGATCTCGCAGCGCGAAGTCGACAAGATCATGTCGCAAATGCAGGAGGGCGTCGAAAAGCCGCGGCCGAAGACGCTGTTTGAGGTCGGGGAGCTGGTTCGCGTCAAGGAAGGTCCGTTCACAGATTTCAACGGTAGCGTCGAGGAAGTCAATTACGAGAAGTCGCGCGTGCGTGTCTCGGTGACGATTTTTGGTCGCGCGACGCCGGTTGAGCTTGAGTTCGGCCAAGTTGAGAAGGTCTGATATGGGTTTCGTGCGTGACGCAACGCGTCACGCGGCAAAGTGTTGACAGCCCGCTTCATTGGCTGTTGAGGAGCGCTGGTACGGTTTGCCGGAAAGCGCGTTATCACTCACCAAACGCCAGGCGTTCACCCGAGGTTTCAAATGGCAAAGAAAATCATCGGCTTTATTAAGCTGCAGATTCCTGCAGGTAAAGCCAATCCGTCGCCGCCCGTCGGCCCGGCGCTGGGTCAGCGTGGCCTGAACATCATGGAGTTCTGCAAAGCGTTTAACGCGCAAACGCAGAGCCTCGAGCCGGGTCTGCCGACGCCGGTCGTGATTACCGCCTATGCGGACAAGAGTTTTACGTTCGTCCTGAAGACGCCGCCGGCAACCGTGCTCATCAAGAAGGCGGCGAAGGTCGACAAAGGCTCGAGCAAGCCGCACACGGACAAGGTGGGCAAGATCACGCGCGCACAAGCCGAAGAAATTGCCAAGACGAAGATGCCGGATCTCACCGCAGCCGACCTCGATGCGGCGGTTCGTACGATCGCTGGCAGCGCCCGTTCGATGGGCATTACCGTGGAGGGTGTGTAAATGGCCAAGGTTTCAAAGCGCCTGAAGGCACTGGAAGGCAAGGTCGATCACCTGAAGCTGTATCCCGTGGACGATGCGCTCGCGCTCGTGAAGCAATGCGCGACCGCTAAGTTTGATGAGTCGATCGATGTCGCGGTGCAGCTCGGTATTGACGCGAAAAAATCGGACCAAGTGGTGCGTGGCTCGGTTGTGTTGCCGGCCGGCACCGGCAAGAGCGTGCGCGTTGCCGTGTTCGCGCAAGGCGACAAGGCGGAGCAGGCAAAGGCCGCGGGCGCGGACATCGTCGGGATGGAAGACCTGGCTGAGCAAGTGAAGGCGGGTAATCTGAATTTCGACATCGTGATCGCGTCGCCGGATACGATGCGCGTGGTGGGTACGCTCGGCCAGATCCTGGGTCCGCGCGGCTTGATGCCGAATCCGAAGGTGGGCACGGTCACGCCGGACGTGGCGACCGCGGTGAAGAACGCGAAGGCGGGGCAGGTGCAGTTCCGTGTCGACAAGGCCGGGATCATCCATGCAACGATCGGCCGCGCGTCGTTCGAACCGACCGCGCTGAAGTCCAACCTTGCCGCGTTGGTCGACGCGCTGCAAAAGGCGAAGCCGGCGACGAGCAAGGGCGTTTATCTGCGCAAGATCGCGGTGTCGAGCACGATGGGCGTCGGTGTGCGCGTCGACTCGAGCACGGTTGTCGCGTAACGATCGATAACGCGGCGAGATGCGACGATGGTCGCGCTTCGCCGCACACAGGCTTTGGGCGGTTGTGTCGTTGCTGTGGGACGACGCAGCCGGTTGTCAAAGACCGTTGGCGGAAGGGTGGTTGTATCGCCTGACCTTAATCAGAAGCCAACGCAGATGGCGAACCCGAAACAGTTTTGCAGAATGGAAACCGGGCACTGTGACAGGTGTACCGGCGGAAATACTCCTAACAACCTCGGACGCCGTTTATGAAACGCGGTGCGCGACGTGGTCGGAACGACCCCTAGCGGACCGAATCTGGAGGTTAAACGTGCCACTCAATCGTGAAGATAAGCGGGCCGTCGTGGCTGAGATTTCTGCGCAAGTCGCGAAAGCTCAGACCATCGTGCTGGCCGAATATCGTGGGATTGCGGTTGGCGATCTGACCAAGCTTCGTGCGAAGGCGCGCGAGCAACAGGTGTACCTGCGCGTGTTGAAGAACACGCTCGCGCGTCGCGCGGTCGAAGGTACGCCGTTTGCCCCGCTCGCAGAGCAGATGACCGGTCCCTTGATTTATAGCATTTCGGACGACGCAGTCGCGGCAGCCAAGGTCATCCATGACTTTGGCAGGACCACCGACAAGCTCGTGATCAAGGCCGGCTCCTACGAAGGCAAGGTGATGGACAAGGCTGACGTGCAAGCGCTGGCTTCCATTCCGAGCCGCGAGGAACTGCTCGCGAAGCTGCTGGGCGTCATGCAGGCACCTGTTTCCGGCTTCGCGCGTGCTTTGGCCGCGCTGGCCGAAAAGAAGCAGGGCGAGGCGGCCTGACAGGCGGCCGGGCGCAAGCCCGGTTGGCCGCGGATCGTTGGCTGAGAATCCAAATTCCAAGTTAGGAGTATTTTAAATGGCAATCGCAAAAGAAGACATCCTGGAAGCCGTTGGCGCGATGTCGGTTCTGGAACTGAACGAGCTGGTCAAGGCGTTCGAAGAGAAGTTTGGCGTGTCGGCCGCTGTGCTGGCCGTTGCGGGTCCGGCGGGTGCCGGCGGCGGTGCTGCTGCGGCGGCGGAAGAGCAGACCGAATTCACGGTCAACTTGCTCGAAGCCGGTGCGAACAAGGTGTCGGTCATCAAGGCCGTTCGTGAACTGACGGGCCTGGGCCTGAAAGAAGCGAAAGACCTGGTTGACGGCGCACCGAAGCCCGTGAAGGAAGCGGTGCCCAAGGCTGCCGCTGAAGAAGCGAAGAAGAAGCTCGAAGACGCTGGCGCAAAAGCTGAAATCAAATAACTTTCGGCATTTTGCGCGAAGGGCTGGCGGTTTCGGACCGTCAGCCTTTTTGCGCTTTGTGAATCTGGCGGGCGCCATGCAGGTCGGGCACCGCGATGATCGCCAGAGAAGTCAAAGAAAAGGTCACCGTGCAGAGCACATGCCCTTTTCTTTGTCTTCTGAAGCGACTGCAGAAGGCAAGTTTGGTCGGGTAGCGGGCAACATGGGCATCCGCTGCCGTCAGCCAGCGGTTGGTAGCGGCCAACCACCAAGCTTCTTGGTCCGTTCGAGCGTTTGGACGGCCACAGGGTCTCAGTCGGTGAACACTCGGGCAATCCGGTTCACTGCTGTCGGAGCAATGAACCACCCCGCCGTGATTCGGAGATCGTATGCACTATTCCTTCACCGAGAAGAAGCGTATTCGCAAGAGTTTCGCGAAGCGCCCCATCGTTCACCCGGTTCCTTTCCTACTGGCCACCCAGCTTGAATCATTCAGCACTTTCCTGCAAGCGGATGTGCCTGCCACGCAACGCAAGCCGGAAGGGCTGCAGGCTGCGTTCACATCGGTCTTCCCGATTGTCTCGCACAATGGCTTTGCTCGGCTCGAGTTCGTCAGCTATGCGCTGTCGTCGCCGGCGTTCGACGTCAAAGAGTGCCAGCAGCGCGGCTTGACCTATTGCTCCGCGTTGCGGGCAAAAGTTCGCCTGGTGATCCTCGACAAGGAATCGCCGACTAAGCCGGTCGTCAAAGAAGTTAAGGAGCAGGAAGTGTACATGGGCGAGATTCCGCTCATGACGCCGACCGGCTCGTTCGTGATCAATGGCACCGAGCGCGTGATCGTCTCGCAGTTGCACCGCTCGCCGGGCGTGTTCTTCGAGCACGACAAGGGCAAGACGCACAGCTCGGGCAAGCTGTTGTTCTCGGCGCGCATCATCCCATACCGCGGCTCGTGGCTGGACTTCGAGTTCGACCCGAAGGACATTCTGTACTTCCGTGTCGACCGTCGCCGCAAGATGCCGGTGACGATTCTGTTGAAGGCCATCGGCTTGACGCCTGAGCAGATCCTGGCGAATTTCTTCGTGTTCGACAACTTCACGTTGATGAACGAAGGCGCGCAGATGGAATTCGTGCCGGAGCGGCTGCGCGGCGAGGTCGCGCGCTTTGACATCGCCGACCGGGACGGCAAGGTTATTGTCCAGAAGGACAAGCGGATCAACGCGAAGCACATCCGCGACCTCGAGAATGCGAAGACGAAGTACATCTCGGTGCCGGAGGACTACCTGATCGGTCGTGTCCTCGCGAAAAACGTGATCGACGCGGACACCGGCGAAGTGATCGCCAATGCGAATGACGAGATCACCGAGAGTGTGCTCGAGAAGCTGCGCGAAGCGAGCGTGAACGAAATCCAGACGTTGTATACGAACGATCTGGATCAGGGTCCGTACATCTCGTCGACGCTGCGTATCGACGAGACCACCGACAAGACTGCTGCGCGCATCGCGATCTACCGGATGATGCGGCCGGGTGAGCCGCCGACGGAGGAAGCGGTCGAGGCGTTGTTCAACCGTCTGTTCTATAGCGAGGATGCGTACGATCTGTCGAAGGTCGGTCGCATGAAATTTAATCGCCGCGTCGGTCGTGACGAGATTCACGGCCCGATGACACTGACCGACGATGACATCCTCGCGGCGATTAAGATTCTGGTCCAGTTGCGCAATGGCAAGGGCGAGGTCGACGATATCGACCACCTCGGCAACCGCCGCGTGCGCTGTGTCGGCGAGCTGGCCGAAAACCAGTTCCGTGCTGGCCTAGTGCGCGTGGAGCGGGCGGTGAAAGAGCGTCTTGGCCAGGCCGAGAGCGAGAACCTGATGCCGCACGACCTGATCAACTCGAAGCCGATTTCGTCGGCGATTCGCGAGTTCTTCGGCTCGTCGCAGCTGTCGCAGTTTATGGACCAGACCAACCCGCTGTCGGAGATCACGCACAAGCGGCGTGTGTCCGCGCTGGGACCGGGCGGCTTGACGCGTGAGCGTGCTGGCTTCGAGGTGCGCGACGTGCACCCGACCCACTACGGCCGCGTGTGTCCGATCGAAACGCCGGAAGGTCCGAACATCGGCCTGATCAACTCGCTCGCGCTGTACGCGCACCTGAACGAATACGGCTTCCTCGAGACGCCGTACCGGAAGGTGATCGACGGCAAGGTGACCGACCAAATCGACTACCTGTCTGCGATCGAGGAAGGTCGGTACGTGATCGCGCAGGCGAATGCGGCGATCGACGACGAAGGCAAGCTGATTGACGAGCTGGTTTCAGCCCGCGAAGCTGGCGAAACGCTGATGGTCACGCCGGACCGGATCCAATATATGGACGTCGCACCGTCGCAGATTGTGTCGGTGGCCGCCTCGCTGATTCCGTTCCTCGAGCACGATGACGCAAACCGTGCATTGATGGGTTCGAACATGCAGCGGCAGGCGGTGCCTTGCCTGCGACCGGAAAAAGCGGTGGTTGGCACCGGTATCGAGCGTACGACCGCGGTGGACTCCGGCACGACGGTGCAGGCGTTCCGCGGTGGCGTGGTCGACTATGTTGACGCGGGTCGCGTGGTGATTCGCGTGAACGATGACGAAGCGGTGGCGGGTGAGGTCGGCGTCGACATCTACAATCTGATCAAATACACGCGCTCGAACCAGAACACGAACATCAACCAGCGCCCGATCGTGAAGGTCGGCGACCGTGTCGCGCGTGGCGACGTGATCGCCGATGGTGCATCGACGGACCTGGGCGAGCTCGCGCTCGGCCAGAACATGCTGGTCGCGTTCACGCCGTGGAACGGCTACAACTTCGAGGACTCGATCCTGATCTCCGAGCGCGTCGTCGCCGACGACCGTTATACGTCGATCCACATCGAGGAGCTCAATGTCGTGGCGCGCGACACGAAGCTCGGGCCGGAAGAAATCACGCGCGACATCTCGAACCTGGCTGAAGTACAGCTGGGCCGCCTGGACGAATCGGGCATCGTCTACATCGGCGCCGAAGTCGAAGCGGGCGACGTGCTGGTCGGCAAGGTGACGCCGAAGGGCGAGACGCAACTGACGCCGGAAGAAAAGCTGCTGCGCGCGATCTTTGGCGAGAAGGCATCCGATGTGAAGGATACGTCGCTGCGCGTGCCGTCGGGCATGACCGGCACCGTGATCGACGTGCAAGTATTTACGCGCGAAGGGATCCAGCGCGATAAGCGTGCACAGCAGATCATCGATGACGAACTCAAGCGCTATCGGCTGGATTTGAACGACCAGTTGCGCATCGTCGAAGGCGACGCATTCGAGCGGCTGGCGCGGATGTTCGACGGTAAGATTGCGAACGGCGGTCCGAAGAAGCTGGCGAAGGGCGCGAAGATCACGCGCGAATACTTGGATGACCTCGACCATTATCACTGGTTCGACATCCGGCTGGCCGACGAGGACGCAGCGGCGCAACTGGAAGCGATCAAGGAATCGATCGAGCAAAAACGCCATCAGTTTGACCTCGCGTTCGAGGAAAAGCGCAAGAAGCTCACGCAAGGCGATGAACTGCCCCCGGGCGTGCTGAAGATGGTCAAGGTGTACCTGGCGGTCAAGCGCCGCTTGCAGCCGGGCGACAAGATGGCGGGCCGCCACGGGAATAAGGGTGTTGTCTCCAAGATCGTTCCGGTTGAAGACATGCCATACATGGCGGACGGCCGTCCGTGCGATGTCGTGCTGAATCCGCTAGGCGTGCCGTCGCGGATGAACGTCGGCCAGATTCTCGAGACCCACTTGGGCTGGGCCGCAAAGGGCTTGGGTTGGCGTATCGGCGAAATGCTGCAAGCCAAGAAAGCGACGCTAGTGCAGGATCTGCGATCGTTCCTGACAAAGGTCTATAACGAATCGGGTCATCCGGAGTCGATCGACGAAATGTCCGATGATGAAATCGTCGAGCTTGCGCAGAACCTGAAGGAAGGCGTGCCGTTCGCGACGCCGGTGTTTGACGGCGCGCACGAGAAAGAGATTTCGCGCATGCTCGATCTCGCGTTCCCAGATGAGGTGGCGCAGCAGCTTGGGATGACGAAGTCGAAGAACCAGGTGACGCTGTACGACGGGCGCACGGGCGAGGCGTTCGAACGCCCGGTGACGGTCGGCTACATGCACATGCTGAAGCTGCACCACCTGGTCGACGACAAGATGCACGCGCGCTCGACCGGCCCATACTCGCTGGTGACGCAGCAGCCGTTGGGCGGCAAGGCGCAGTTCGGCGGTCAGCGCTTCGGGGAAATGGAAGTGTGGGCGCTTGAGGCGTATGGCGCATCGTATGTGTTGCAAGAAATGCTGACGGTGAAGTCGGACGACGTGACGGGGCGCACGAAGGTGTACGAGAACCTCGTGAAGGGCGACCACGTGATCGACGCGGGGATGCCGGAGTCGTTCAACGTGCTGGTGAAGGAAATCCGGTCGCTCGGTATCGATATCGACCTGGACCGGAACTAATCGGACTACTGGAGAGAAGCGATGAAAGCTTTGCTCGATCTATTCAAGCAAGTCCAACAAGAAGAAATTTTTGATGCGATCAAGATCGGTCTGGCCTCGCCGGACAAGATCCGGTCGTGGTCGTTTGGTGAAGTGAAGAAGCCGGAGACCATCAACTACCGCACGTTCAAGCCGGAGCGCGATGGTTTGTTCTGCGCGAAGATCTTCGGCCCAATTAAGGACTACGAGTGCCTGTGCGGCAAGTACAAGCGCTTGAAGCACCGCGGCGTAATCTGCGAGAAGTGTGGCGTTGAGGTGACGCTCGCGAAGGTGCGCCGCGAGCGCATGGGCCATATCGAGCTTGCCTCGCCGGTCGCGCACATTTGGTTCCTGAAGTCGCTGCCGTCGCGCCTGGGCATGGTGCTCGACATGACATTGCGCGACATCGAGCGCGTGCTGTACTTCGAAGCCTATGTCGTGATCGATCCGGGCATGACGCCGCTCAAGGCGCGGCAGATCATGACCGAAGAGGATTACTACAATAAGGTCGAGGAGTACGGTGATGAGTTCCGCGCCGAAATGGGCGCGGAAGGGGTGCGCGAGCTGCTGCGCTCGATCGACATCGATGCGCAGGTCGAGCAGCTTCGCACCGAGCTGAAGAACACCGGCTCCGAAGCGAAGATTAAGAAGTACGCGAAGCGCTTGAAGGTGCTCGAGGCATTCCAGCGTTCAGGCATCAAGCCGGACTGGATGATTCTCGAGGTGTTGCCGGTGCTGCCGCCGGAGTTGCGTCCGCTGGTGCCGCTGGACGGCGGCCGGTTCGCGACGTCGGACCTGAACGACCTGTATCGTCGTGTGATCAACCGTAACAACCGGTTGAAGCGTCTGCTTGAACTGAAGGCGCCCGAGATCATCGTGCGCAACGAAAAGCGGATGTTGCAGGAAGCGGTCGACTCGTTGCTCGACAATGGGCGCCGCGGCAAGGCGATGACCGGCGCCAATAAGCGACCGCTGAAGTCGCTTGCCGACATGATCAAGGGCAAGGGCGGCCGCTTCCGCCAGAACCTGCTCGGCAAGCGCGTCGACTACTCGGGCCGCTCGGTGATCGTCGTCGGTCCGACGCTCAAGCTCCACCAGTGTGGCCTGCCGAAGTTGATGGCGCTCGAGTTGTTCAAGCCGTTCATCTTCAACAAACTTGAGGTGATGGGCGTCGCGACGACGATCAAGGCGGCAAAGAAGGAAGTTGAAAGCCAGACGCCGGTCGTGTGGGACATCCTCGAAGAGGTGATCCGCGAGCACCCGGTGATGCTGAACCGCGCGCCGACGCTGCACCGTCTGGGGATCCAGGCGTTCGAGCCGGTGCTGATCGAAGGCAAGGCAATCCAACTGCACCCGCTTGTGTGCGCGGCGTTCAACGCCGACTTCGACGGCGACCAGATGGCCGTGCACGTACCGCTGTCGCTTGAAGCGCAGATGGAGGCGCGCACGCTGATGCTCGCGTCCAACAACGTGTTGTTCCCGGCCAACGGCGATCCGTCGATCGTGCCGTCGCAAGATATCGTGCTGGGTCTGTACTACGCGACGCGCGAAGCGATCAATGCGAAGGGTGAAGGGATGACCTTCACCGGCGTGAGCGAAGTCCTGCGAGCATATGAGAACAAAGAAGTGGAGTTGGCCTCGCGCGTGAACGTGCGGATCACCGAGATGGTGGTCAACGAGGATCGCTCCGACGGTGCGCCGAAGTTTGTGCCGAAGGTCTCGCTGTATGCGACCACCGTTGGCCGTGCGATCTTGTCGGAGATCCTGCCGCCGGGTTTGCCGTTCAGCGTACTAAACAAACCGCTGAAGAAGAAGGAGATCTCGCGGCTAATTAACACGGCCTTCCGCCGTTGCGGCCTGCGCGAGACAGTGATCTTCGCTGACCAGCTGATGCAGTCCGGATTCCGGCTGGCCACGCGTGCCGGGATCTCGATCTGCGTCGACGACATGCTCGTGCCGCCGCAAAAGGAAACGATCGTGGGCGAGGCCGCCAAAAAGGTCAAGGAATACGATCGCCAGTACATGTCGGGCCTGGTCACCGCGCAGGAACGCTACAACAACGTGGTTGACATCTGGTCGGCGACGTCCGAGTCGGTCGGCAAGGCGATGATGGAGCAGCTGTCGACCGAACCGGTGGTAGACCGCGGCGGCAACGAGACGCGCCAGGAGTCGTTCAACTCGATCTACATGATGGCGGACTCCGGTGCCCGTGGTTCGGCGGTGCAGATTCGCCAATTGGCGGGCATGCGTGGGCTGATGGCCAAGCCGGATGGCTCGATCATTGAGACGCCGATTACCGCGAACTTCCGCGAAGGCCTGAACGTGCTGCAGTACTTCATCTCGACGCACGGCGCACGTAAAGGCTTGGCGGATACCGCGTTGAAGACGGCGAACTCGGGCTATCTGACCCGTCGTTTGGTTGACGTGACGCAGGACCTCGTGGTGGTCGAGGACGATTGCGGCACCAGCCAGGGCGTGGCAATGAAGGCGCTGGTCGAAGGCGGTGAAGTCGTCGAGGCCCTGCGCGACCGGATTCTCGGCCGCGTCGCGGTGGCCGACGTCGTCGATCCGGAAACCCAGGAGACACTGTACGAATCGGGCACGCTGCTGGACGAAACCGCAGTCGAGGAAATCGAGCGCCTCGGTATCGATGAAGTGCGCGTGCGCACGCCGTTGACCTGCGAAACGCGCTACGGGTTGTGCGCGAAGTGCTATGGTCGCGACTTGGGACGTGGCTCGCTGGTGAACGTGGGCGAGGCGGTCGGCGTGATCGCCGCGCAGTCGATCGGCGAGCCGGGTACGCAGCTGACGATGCGCACTTTCCACATCGGTGGCGCGGCTTCGCGCGCGGCGGTGGCCTCTAGCGTCGAGGCGAAGTCCAATGGTACCGCGCGCTTCACCGCGACGATGCGCTATGTCACGAACGCGAAGGGCGAGCAGATCGTCATTTCGCGCTCCGGCGAAGTGGTCATCGCGGACGATCACGGCCGCGAGCGCGAACGCCATAAGATTCCGTACGGTGCGACGCTGCTGCAGCTGGACGGCGTGCAGATCAAGGCCGGTACGCAGCTCGCGACGTGGGACCCGATGACGCGTCCGATCATCACCGAGTACGGTGGCACGGTGAAGTTCGAGAACGTCGAAGAGGGCGTGACCGTCGCGAAGCAGATCGACGAAGTGACCGGCCTGTCAACGCTCGTCGTGATCGACTCCAAGCGCCGCGGCTCGCAGTCGTCCAAGAGCGTGCGTCCGCAAGTGAAGCTGCTCGATGCGACCGGCGATGAAGTGAAGATTCCGGGAACCGAGCATGCGGTGCAGATCGGCTTCCAGGTCGGTGCGCTGATCACGGTAAAGGATGGTCAGCAAGTCCAAGTCGGTGAAGTGCTGGCGCGGATTCCGACCGAGTCGCAGAAGACGCGTGACATTACCGGCGGTCTGCCACGGGTTGCCGAGTTGTTCGAGGCGCGTTCGCCGAAGGATGCGGGCATCCTGGCGGAAGTCACCGGGACGGTGTCGTTTGGCAAGGACACGAAGGGCAAGCAGCGCCTGGTCATCACGGATCTGGACGGCAATCAGCACGAATTCCTGATCGCGAAGGAAAAGCAGGTGCTTGTGCACGATGGCCAGGTTGTCAACAAGGGCGAGATGATCGTGGACGGGCCGGCTGATCCGCACGACATCCTACGCTTGCAGGGCGTCGAAGCGCTGTCGCGCTACATCGTCGATGAAGTGCAAGACGTGTATCGTTTGCAGGGCGTGAAGATCAACGACAAGCACATTGAAGTGATCGTGCGCCAGATGCTGCGCCGCGTGCAAATCGTCGACAACGGCGATACGCGGTTCATCCCGGGCGAACAAGTCGAGCGTTCCGACATGCTCGACGAGAATGACCGGATGATCGCGGAAGACAAGCGGCCGGCAACCTACGAGAACGTGCTGCTGGGTATCACGAAGGCGTCGCTGTCGACCGATTCGTTCATCTCGGCTGCCTCGTTCCAGGAGACGACGCGCGTGCTGACCGAAGCCGCGATCATGGGCAAGCGCGACGACCTGCGTGGCCTGAAGGAGAACGTGATCGTCGGTCGCCTGATCCCGGCCGGTACGGGGCTTGCGTTCCACAAGGCGCGCAAGAGCAAGGAGACGGCGGATCGCGAGCGTTTCGAGCAGATTGCGGCAGAGGAAGAGCACGCGAGCCCATTCGACTTCGCCACGCCGGAAACGCCGGTCGAGCATCCGCATTCGGGAAACGAGTGACGCATGCTGCCGGCGACAGGTTGCGGCGCCGGCAGCCTCTTGTGACCGCATGACAGCGTGCCCGGCTAGGCACCGCGTGTTGGCAGACTGTCAGCCTGCGGCGCCCGATGGCTGAACACTGAACCCCACGTACGAGAGTGCGTGGGGTTTTGTCTTTATGTGGATCAAAGGAGCGTTCAGCGGTTGGAGATTAGAGGCAAGAGGCAGGGGGCAGGGGGCAGGAGGTAGGAGGTAGGAGGTAGGAGGTAGGAGGCAGGAGGTAGGAGGCAGGAGGCAGGAGGTAGGAGGCAGGAGGC
>NZ_JAHLKN010000016.1:0-8380 GCF_021498065.1 Mycetohabitans sp. B3
GTAGGGGGTAGGGGGTAGGGGATCAAAGATCAGGGCCAGCGGACATCGGTCGACAATGAGAAATTGGAATGGGTGCAGTTGGCATCCGGCCTGCCAGGGTCTTCAAGGCGGCGGACGCCAACTGTCACATAGGGCGAGACAGGGATTCGCATCAAGCCACGGCAGTTCGCAGTTTCCGGAGCCTGGTTCGGCGACATGCTGATAATCGATTCACGATCCGTTGCCCCGCAGGGCATGTCTTGCGCACCACTGTTGCTGGCGCGCCACCGAGAGGAGCCAAACTCGATGAATACCTTAGTGCAGCAGTGGAGTGGCCCATGGCTCAACACGGGACTGCAAACTCCTGAAGCCAACGCCAAGGGTGACAAGTTGGACGCACAGAGTGATAAACTCCCGCCCCACTTGAGCCTGTTGGGGCTGTCCTACCTAGATTTGGAGTGGGAAGACTCCGATGTCGAGGACAGCGACTCGGAGACCGATACATGGGCTCCCCCGACGCAGACGGCGCGCGACGGCACGAAAGCGAGCCCGTTCGGCACCGCATCGAATACGCCATCGAGCAGCGAAACATCGGCTTCACCAGCCTTCGGAGACCGCGCCTTTGTAATCCGTGCGCCGTTCGTTACCGTCAACGACGAGCAGGATTGGTCAGACGATGATTCGACCGTCACAGATTGGTCAGACGACGATTCGACCATCGTGGACGGGGCCGACACGAACACTGACACGACAGAATGTGGTTGTGACGACGAGTTTATTCCCGGCGATCCGAAGTATGCCACCCTTGATCATTTCATTGACCAGTACGAAGGTGATGACTTATCGAAGTGGAACGACATGGCCTCGGCCGATCAATGCATCCAGTTGGAGCGCCCGATTGCCGCGATGCAGATTCTGAGCGGCCAAGTCGATGGGGCCACCGATGAGATGAAGCAAGCCGCGCTGCAGTATGTCAACGACAATCCGTCGCTCAAGAGTGCGTTGCAAGGAACCGGTGCATTGAAGGATGATGGAACGGTCGACCAGGGAAAAATGGGCGACTTTTTAAAATCGGTTCATAAGAACCTGGAACAGGCCGATAACAATATCCAGGAGTATATGAAGAAGCACCCAGATGCCGATCCCGATTCGTTGGCAACGGCGCGCTCGGCTGCACTGCTGCAAGCCTACATCGCGATCACCGGCCAGTCCACGGGCCATCAGGATGCCGGTGGCAAGAACCATAACTACAACGGCGGAAAGGGCGGCGGCATGGTGGCGACTAAACAGCAGGTCTCCGATCTACAAAACAACAGCGGTTTCAGCGACGCGCTGAAGAATGCCGCGAAGGCATTGTCGACCAACGGCGGGTTCGACGCGCTTGACCGCGCCGGCGTCGACAAGGCGACGAACAAGGCCGACAACCTGATCAACGACGACAATCTGACTAGTTTCATCAAGGATGAGGCGCCGACGGACGAACAATCCGACCTGAGCTTTTTGAAAGACGCAGGCTTGAAAAACCTCACCGCCAATACCGATATCAGTACGCTGAATCAGGACATCTTCGCTCATCCGGACAAGTACACGGCGGAGCAGAAGGCCGCGGTCATGTGCAAGCTAATGCAGACGCTGATCAACGTGCAGGCCGGCGGTAGCGATCATTTACGCAACGTCGATGAGACAGTTAAAGTGCTCACGCAGGACATCCAGACACTGGCCAATGATCCGGCCGTGGGCGAGTACCTGAAGAAGAAACTGCCGCCCGAAATGGAGAACTTGGCGCAGTTGTTCGAAAAGGCGGGCGGCGGCGCAGCGGACAGTGCGCAAAATGCCGATTCCACCTCCAGCAGCAACGGCTCATCCGGCGCGAATCCGCTCGACATCATCGACACGATCAAGGACGCGGTCAAGGATACCAAGGACATTGGCTCATGGCTGACCCGTGGCGCCGGGGCGGCTGGTGAGGCTGCGGCAGAAACGGGTGAAGTCGCCACCAAGATTGCGACGACCGCTGCCCGCGTCGCGGGTAACGTGGCGGGCGAAGCGGTTGCCGGGATCGTCAGCGCGGTATCGACGGTGCTTGATGCACTCGGGCCAATTGGTGAAATTGCCGGCGTGATCGCAACGATTGTGTCTGCAATCGTCGAAGCGGTGCACAAGAAGCAAAATCAGGAGAAGTTTGCCGATAACGTGAATCCGACGCTGCAGCAATTCGGCATTCCATTGCCAACCTAATTCGCTGTTTGAACCAGATTATGCGACGAATCGTGTATCACCGCAGCGACGAGGTCATGCGTTTCGTCGCCGCGGCAACGGGCGAGACGAGCTACCACGACTGCACGACGATCGGGCTCGAAAAAGACGGCGATATCGTGGCTGGCGTGGTGTACCAGGGGTATAACGGCCCGAACGTGCTGATGCACTGCGCGATGCTGGAATCGCGTCATCTGCTGACGCCGGCGTTCCTGTCGGCGGTCTTTCTGTATCCGTTCGTGGTGCTCAATTGCCGGCGGGTGACAGGGTTGGTGCGCGCGGATAACCTGCGTGCGCAGCGGCTCGACGAGCACCTAGGTTTTCGGCGTGAAGGCCTCATGCGCGAGGGTGCCGGAGATGGCACGGATTTCATCCTCTATGGCATGCTCAAGCAGGAATGCCGCTTCCTGCGCGGACGATATTTACAGGCACTGCACAATGAGCTGGGGCTGGCCATGCCGGGGCCGGCGCAGGCCCGGCGCGCCGAACTGCCCAAGTGACTACTGGACGGCGGCCTGCATCGGCCATCGGGCAGATATCGCTTCCCGCGCGTGATTGGTAAAATGCACTGATCCGAACGCGCACGCTGCGTGCCGTTCCCATCCGTGGAGTTGCATGTCCCGCTGTCTTGCGTTGCTTAAAGAGGTCTTCGGCTATCCGGCGTTTCGCGGGCCGCAGGCCGATATCGTCGAACATGTCGCAGCGGGGCACGACAGCCTCGTGCTGATGCCCACCGGTGGCGGCAAGTCGTTGTGCTACCAGATTCCCGCGCTGGTGCGTCACGAAGCCGGCCTGGGCGCTGGCATCGTGGTGTCGCCGCTGATCGCGTTGATGCAGGACCAGGTCGCGGCGTTGACCGAGGCGGGGGTGCGGGCGGCCTATGTGAACTCGGCGCTCACCGCAGCCGAGGCGGCGGCAACCGAGCGCGCGTTCACGCGCGGTGAGTTGCAATTGTTGTACGTTGCACCGGAGCGACTGCTGACGGAGCGGTTTCTGGAACTGCTCGCGCGCAGCCGGATAGGGTTGTTTGCGATCGACGAAGCCCACTGCGTGTCGCAGTGGGGCCATGATTTTCGGCCCGAATACATGCAGCTATCCGCGTTGCATGAGCGTTTCCCGCAGGTGCCCCGCATCGCGTTGACCGCGACGGCGGATGCGCTCACGCGCGAGGAAATCATCGAGCGGCTCGCGCTGAACAACGCTCGGGTGTTTATATCGAGTTTCGATCGGCCGAACATTCGTTACCGGATCGTCGAGAAGGACAACGCGCGTGTGCAATTACTCGACTTTATCCGAGCCGAGCACACCAACGTGGACGGCACCACTGATTCGGGCATTGTCTATTGCCTGTCGCGGCGCAAGGTCGAGGAGACGGCCGACTGGCTCGTGCAGCAGGGGCTGCGCGCGTTGCCGTATCACGCCGGCATGGACGCGCAGCTTCGCCAGCGGCACCAGCAGGTCTTTCAGCGCGAGGAGGGGGTCGTAATGTGCGCGACAATCGCGTTTGGAATGGGGATCGACAAGCCGGATGTACGCTTCGTCGCGCATCTAGACCTGCCTAAAAGCATCGAGGGCTACTATCAGGAAACCGGCCGGGCCGGCCGCGATGGTCTCGCATCCAACGCATGGATGGCCTACGGGCTGGGCGACGTCGTGCAACAGCGCAAGATGATCGACGAGTCCGAGGCCGACGAGCTGCACAAGCGAGTGCAAACGGCGAAGCTCGATGCGTTGCTTGGGTTGTGCGAGACGGCTGGATGCCGGCGCGTGCATCTGCTCGGCTATTTTGGCGAAACGGGCCAGCCATGTGGCAACTGTGATACCTGCCTGGAGCCGCCGGCAACCTGGGACGGCACGCGTGAGGCGCAGATGGCGCTCTCGTGCGTGTACCGTGCGCAGCGGGCCAGCGGCTTTGGATTTGGCGCGGGCCACTTGATCGACATATTGCGTGGCAATGCAACCGAGCGCGTCAAGCAGCGAAGGCATGACGCGTTAAGCACTTTTGGTATCGGCGCGGCGTTGTCAGAGGCACAATGGCGGGCGATTTTCCGTCAGTTGATTGCGCTCGGCCTGCTTGCAGTCGATCACGGAGGCCACGGCGTGTTGGTGCTCACGGAGGCGAGCAAGCCGGTGTTGAAGGGGGAGCGCAACATCACGCTGCGCCGATATGCTAAACCCAAACGGGTGCGCGAGGCGGATGGCGCGCGTCGCGGCGAGCGCACCGATCCGACCGCCGGTATGTCGCCACGCCAGCGTGCGCGCTGGGACCGGTTGCGCGCCTGGCGCAGCGAGACGGCCAAGGCCGATGGCGTGCCGGCCTACGTGATTTTTCACGATGCGACGTTGGCCGAACTGGCCCGCAGCGCGCCGGTTTCACTCGATGAGTTGCGCGGCGTACCGGGTCTGGGTGCGCGCAAATTCGAGCGCTTCGGTGACGAGCTGCTCGACGTGATCAACGACGATTGACGGCGGTAGTCGCTCCGCCGGCGTGATCTAATGCACGCAAACTGTTGACGTACTTGCAAATTTTGGATTACTATGCCAGGTTCCGGTATTCGGCGGAAGTGCGCTCGCGTCGCTGGTCGCCCTCTGTGTCACTGTGGGCCGGTCGATGGTTAGCATGGCGGGCACGGCACCATCGCCGCCGATATTCCGGTGTCGGTTCATCGGGTGGCGTGTGTGCAGCCATTCAGGTTCGCTTGCCCGGGCCTGCGTCGTCCGGTTTTATCTATTTCCAGGAATCAACAATGCCAACCATCAATCAATTGGTTCGCAAAGGCCGCACTTCGGAGCATGTGAAGAGCAAGAGTCCGGCCTTGCAGGACTGTCCGCAGCGTCGCGGTGTGTGCACTCGTGTGTACACGACGACGCCAAAAAAGCCGAACTCGGCGCTTCGTAAGGTCGCGAAAGTTCGTTTGACGAACGGCTTCGAGGTCATCTCGTACATCGGTGGTGAAGGCCACAACCTGCAGGAGCACTCGGTCGTGCTGATTCGCGGTGGCCGGGTCAAGGACTTGCCGGGTGTGCGTTACCACATGGTGCGCGGCTCGCTCGACACGCAAGGCGTCAAGGACCGTAAGCAGGCTCGTTCGAAGTACGGTGCGAAGCGCGCCAAGGCGGGTAAGTAAGCTGCATCGCCCGTCGATGCAAAGGCGGTGGTGCCGGATCGATCGGTGCTATCGAGTAAGTGGTCACCCGGCCAAGCTGGTTAGTCGTGAGATGGATCGGGTTAGTTGGTGGCCGCGGGGTGGGGAAAGCAACCGCTCCAACTGAACAGTCAAAGGAACAGAAATGCCGCGTCGTCGCGAAGTCCCCAAGCGGGAAATATTGCCGGACCCGAAGTTCGGTAATGTTGATGTTGCAAAATTCATGAACGTACTGATGCTGTCGGGCAAGAAGTCAGTGGCCGAACGCATCGTGTACGGGGCTTTCGAGCAAATCCAGGGCAAGGCCGGCAAGGACCCCCTGGAAGTGTTCACTGTCGCGCTGAGCAACGTGAAGCCGGTGGTTGAAGTGAAAAGCCGCCGCGTTGGAGGTGCGAACTACCAGGTTCCGGTCGAAGTGCGCCCGTCGCGTCGTATGGCATTGGCGATGCGCTGGTTGCGTGAGGCCGCGAAAAAGCGTAGCGAGAAGTCGATGGCGCTGCGCCTGGCCGGTGAACTGCTCGAGGCCGCGGAAGGTCGGGGCGGCGCGATGAAGAAGCGCGACGAAGTGCACCGGATGGCGGAAGCGAACAGAGCTTTCTCGCATTTCCGTTTCTAACGGCCGTTTAGGCTGGAAAGCCTGGTAAACGGAGAAGGAAATTCCGGGCGGGTGCGCTTCCGAAGCGCCTCGCCCGTTTGTGTTAAGGCGCACCGCGGTTCTTCCGCTGCGCAATCCTCTTGAGAGATTAAAGTGGCTCGTAAGACTCCTATCGAGCGTTACCGTAATATCGGTATCAGCGCTCACATCGACGCCGGCAAAACGACGACGACCGAGCGCATCCTGTTTTACACCGGTGTGAACCACAAGATCGGCGAAGTGCACGATGGTGCCGCGACGATGGACTGGATGGAGCAGGAGCAGGAACGTGGCATCACGATCACGTCCGCTGCGACGACGGCGTTCTGGAAAGGCATGGGTAACAACTACCCGGAACACCGCATCAACATCATCGACACGCCGGGACACGTGGACTTCACGATTGAGGTTGAGCGCTCGATGCGCGTGCTCGATGGCGCGTGCATGGTGTACTGCGCGGTCGGCGGCGTGCAGCCGCAGTCGGAAACCGTGTGGCGCCAGGCCAATAAGTACAAGGTGCCGCGGCTCGCGTTTGTGAACAAGATGGACCGTACCGGCGCAAACTTCTTCAAGGTGTACGACCAGTTGAAGACGCGCCTGAAGGCTAACCCGGTGCCGATCGTCGTGCCGATCGGTGCGGAGGAGTCGTTCAGGGGTGTCGTCGACCTATTGAAGATGAAGGCGATCATTTGGGACGACGCGTCGCAAGGAACGAAGTTCGAATATGCCGATATTCCGGCTGAACTCGTGGACACGTGTAACGAGTGGCGCGAGAAAATGATCGAGTCGGCGGCTGAGGCGAGCGAGACGCTGATGGAAAAGTATCTCGGTGGCGACGCGCTGACTGAAGCTGAGATCGTCAAGGCGCTGCGCGATCGTACGATCGCTTGCGAAATTCAGCCGATGTTGTGCGGGACCGCGTTTAAGAACAAGGGTGTGCAACGCATGCTGGACGCGGTGATCGACTTCCTGCCGTCGCCGGTCGACATTCCGCCAGTCAAGGGGGAGACCGAGAGTGGTGAGGATGCAGAGCGCAACGCATCCGACGACGAGAAATTCTCGGCGCTCGCGTTCAAGATCATGACGGACCCGTTCGTTGGCCAATTGATTTTCTTCCGCGTGTATTCGGGCGTCGTCAATTCTGGCGATACCGTGCTGAATTCGACGAAGGGCAAGAAGGAGCGCGTCGGACGGATTCTGCAAATGCACGCGAACCAGCGCGAGGAAATCAAAGAAGTGCGCGCTGGCGACATTGCCGCTGCGGTCGGCCTGAAGGAGGCGACCACCGGTGACACGCTGTGCGATCCGGCCAACCCGATCGTGCTTGAACGTATGGTGTTCCCGGAGCCGGTGATTTCGCAGGCCGTCGAGCCGAAGACGAAGGCCGACCAGGAAAAGATGGGCATCGCGCTGAACCGTCTGGCGCAGGAGGATCCGTCGTTCCGCGTCAAGACCGACGAGGAATCGGGCCAGACGATCATCTCGGGCATGGGCGAATTGCACCTGGAAATCCTGGTCGATCGGATGAGGCGCGAATTCAACGTCGAGGCGACGGTCGGCAAGCCGCAGGTTGCGTACCGCGAAACGATCCGCAGCTCGGCGGCGGACGTCGAAGGCAAGTTCGTCAAGCAGTCCGGCGGTCGCGGCCAATACGGCCATGCGGTGATCACGCTGGAGCCGAACGAGCAAGGCAAGGGCTATGAATTCCTTGACGAGATCAAGGGCGGCGTGATTCCGCGCGAGTACATCCCCGCGGTCGATAAGGGTATCCAGGAAACGCTCAAGAGCGGTGTGCTGGCCGGTTTCCCGGTCGTCGACGTGAAGGTGCACCTGACGTTCGGTTCGTACCACGACGTGGACTCGAACGAAAACGCGTTCCGGATGGCCGGCTCGATGGCGTTCAAGGAAGCGATGCGCCGGGCGAATCCGGTGATTCTCGAGCCGATGATGGCCGTCGAAGTCGAAACGCCGGAAGAGTACATGGGCAATGTGATGGGCGACCTGTCAGGTCGTCGCGGCATCGTGCAGGGCATGGAAGACATGGTCGGCGGCGGCAAGATCGTCCGTGCGGAAGTGCCGATGTCGGAAATGTTCGGCTATTCGACGTCGCTGCGCTCGCTGACGCAAGGCCGTGCGACCTACACGATGGAGTTCAAGCACTATGCCGAGGCTCCGCGTAACGTGGCTGATGCGATCATCAACGCGAAAGCGAAGTGATCGGTCGGCAAACTCATTCACGAACCACTATTGAAAGAAGAGAAACATGGCTAAAGGTAAATTTGAACGGACCAAGCCGCACGTGAACGTGGGCACGATCGGTCACGTTGACCATGGCAAGACCACGCTGACGGCGGCGATCGCGACG
>NZ_JAHLKN010000017.1:0-154027 GCF_021498065.1 Mycetohabitans sp. B3
ATCGCGATGGAAGAAGGCCTGCGCTTTGCGATCCGCGAAGGCGGCCGTACCGTCGGCGCCGGTGTCGTCGCCAAAATCATCGAGTAAAATCGCTGGTTTGCTGTAGCGGTACATTGTAGTGTCCGGAGCGGGCTGCCCGTTTCTCGATTGGGGGCCTGCTTCACGTTCTTTGGTTATGGCGATGCCATATCGCCTCGCTCTTTACAGGAAATGTCATGCAAAAGCAGAAAATCCGTATCCGCCTGAAAGCTTTCGACTACAAGCTGGTCGATCAATCAGCGCGGCAGATTTTCGAGACGGTACAGCGCACCGGCGCGATCCTCGTCGGCCCGATCCCGCTGCCGCGGCGCATCCAGCGCTTTGACATCCTGCGTTCGCCGCACGTAAATAAGACGTCGCGCGATCAGCTGGAAATCCGCACGCACTTGCGTCTGCTGGACATCGTCGATCCGACCGACAAGACCGTGGATGCGCTAATGAAGCTCGACTTGCCGGCGGGCGTTGACGTCGAAATCAAGCTGCAGTAACGCGGCTTGACGGCGCGCCCTGCATGGCGATGGCATGGTGCGCCTAAGTCATTGATTGCTTGCAAAAAACGAAAAGCCTTGCTACAATGCTAGGCTTTTCGCGTATTTGCGTTAAAAAGCCGTGTGACAGGTTGGCATCAGTCTCTTCCTGTTCGCCGGTGTTTCGTAATCAGCCCTGACCAATCGCAGTCGGGAATGGAGAAAACGATGAGCCTTGGACTCGTAGGTCGCAAGGTTGGAATGACCCGTATTTTTACGGCTGACGGTGATTCGATTCCCGTAACCGTGCTAGACGTGTCGGACAACCGCGTGACGCAGATCAAGACCGTTGAAACGGACGGTTATACGGCCGTGCAGGTTACTTTCGGCGAGCGTCGCGCGTCGCGTGTGACCAAGCCGCTGGCTGGTCATCTCGCCAAAGCCGGTGTTCAGGCCGGCGAAATCCTGAAGGAATTCCGCATCGAAACTGACAAGGCGGTCGAGCTGTCGCCGGGCGCGGTGATCGGTGCCGATTTGTTCGAAGTGGGTCAGAAGGTCGACGTGCAGGGCGTGTCCATCGGTAAGGGTTATGCCGGTACGATCAAGCGCTATAACTTCGGTTCGGGCCGCGCGTCGCACGGTAACTCGCGTTCGCACAACGTGCCGGGCTCGATCGGTATGGCGCAGGATCCGGGTCGTGTGTTCCCGGGTAAGCGCATGACCGGCCACCTCGGTGATGTGAAGACCACCACGCAGAATCTCGAGATCGCACGTATCGACGCGGAGCGCAAGCTTATCCTCGTCAAGGGTGCGGTGCCGGGCGCCAAGGGCGGCAAAGTTTTTGTGACGCCGGCCGTTAAGGCTCGCGCGAAGAAGGGGGCGTGACAATGGAATTGAAGCTCCTGAACGACCAAGGTCAGGAAAGCGCGGGTGTGAACGCGTCGGACGTCGTGTTCGGCCGTGACTACAATGAAGCGCTGATTCACCAGATCGTCGTCGCGTACCAGGCGAACGCGCGCAGCGGTAACCGCGCGCAGAAGGATCGCGAACAAGTTAAGCACACGACGAAGAAGCCGTGGCGCCAGAAGGGCACGGGTCGCGCCCGCGCCGGTATGTCGTCGAGCCCACTGTGGCGCGGCGGTGGCCGTATCTTCCCGAACTCGCCGGAAGAAAATTTCGGCCAGAAGGTCAATAAGAAGATGTTCCGCGCTGGCGTCTGTTCGATCCTGTCGCAGCTCGCTCGCGAAGGCCGGCTGTCGGTCGTTGACGACATCAAGCTCGAGGCGCCGAAGACCAAGCTGCTGGCGGCCAAGTTCAAGGCCATGGGGCTCGAGTCGGTGCTCGTGATTACCGATACCGTTGACGAGAACCTGTACCTCGCGTCGCGCAACCTGCCGCATGTGGCGGTTGTCGAGCCGCGTTATGCCGACCCGTTGTCGCTGATCTACTTCAAGAAAGTGCTGGTCACGAAAGCTGCGGTCGCCCAGATCGAGGAGTTGCTGTCATGAGCGAAATGCGCAAGAACGATCATCGTTTGATGCAGGTTCTGCTCGCGCCGGTGATCTCTGAGAAGGCGACGCTG
Source organism: Mycetohabitans sp. B3 (assembly GCF_021498065.1). Lineage (NCBI taxonomy): Bacteria > Pseudomonadati > Pseudomonadota > Betaproteobacteria > Burkholderiales > Burkholderiaceae > Mycetohabitans > Mycetohabitans sp. B3. The sequence continues at coordinate 2,089 of NZ_JAHLKN010000017.1, forward strand.
GTGGCTGACAAGAACGAGCAAGTCGTATTCGACATTGCGCCGGACGCCACGAAGCAGGAAGTCAAGGCGGCAGTCGAATTGTTGTTCAAGGTCGAAGTGGATTCGGTCAACGTGCTGAACGTGAAGGGCAAAGCCAAGCGCTTTGGCCGTTTCATGGGCCGCCGCAAGGACGTACGCAAGGCGTACGTGAACCTGAAGCCGGGCCAAGAAATCAATTTTGAAGCGGAGGCCAAGTAATCATGGCACTCGTTAAGCTCAAGCCGACTTCGCCTGGCCGTCGTGCGATGGTGAAGGTGGTCAACAAGGAACTGCACAAGGGCAAGCCGTACGCGGCGCTGCTTGATAAGCAAAGCTCCACGGCTGGCCGCAACAATAATGGTCATATCACGACGCGCCACAAGGGCGGCGGTCACAAGCATCACTATCGCGTGGTTGATTTCCGCCGCAACAAGGACGGTATCCCGGCGAAGGTTGAGCGTCTCGAATACGACCCGAACCGTAGCGCGAACATTGCCCTGCTGTGCTATGCCGACGGCGAGCGCCGTTACATTATCGCGCCGAAGGGCGTAATGGTTGGCGCGCAACTGTTGTCGGGCTCGGAAGCGCCGATTCGTGCAGGCAATACGCTGCCGATCCGCAATATTCCGGTGGGTACGACCATTCACTGTATTGAAATGCTGCCGGGCAAGGGGGCGCAAATCGCGCGCTCGGCCGGTGCGTCGGCGATGCTGCTGGCTCGCGAGGGCACGTATGCTCAGGTCCGCCTGCGCTCGGGTGAAATCCGCCGCGTGCATATCGAATGCCGTGCAACGATCGGTGAAGTCGGCAACGAGGAACACAGCCTGCGCCAGATCGGCAAGGCTGGTGCGAATCGTTGGCGCGGTATCCGTCCGACGGTCCGCGGCGTTGCAATGAACCCGATCGACCACCCGCACGGTGGCGGTGAGGGTCGTACGGCGGCGGGTCGCGATCCGGTGAGCCCGTGGGGTACGCCGACGAAGGGCTTCCGCACGCGTCGCAACAAGCGCACGACGACGATGATCGTCCAGCGCCGTCACAAGCGTTAAGGAGTAGGCAATGGCACGTTCTGTTAAAAAAGGTCCGTTCTGCGACGCCCATTTGCTGAAGAAGGTTGAGGCGGCTGCAGCTTCGCGTGACAAGAAGCCGATCAAGACCTGGTCGCGTCGTTCGACGATCCTGCCGGATTTCATCGGCTTGACGATCGCCGTGCACAACGGCCGTCAGCATGTTCCGGTGTATGTGTCGGAAAACATGGTCGGCCACAAGCTCGGCGAATTCGCGTTGACCCGTACGTTCAAGGGACACGTGGCCGACAAAAAGGCCAGGAAATAAGGGGCAATCAAGATGGAAGTGAAAGCAATTCATCGCGGTGCCCGCATTTCGGCGCAGAAGACGCGCCTTGTGGCTGACCAGATTCGCGGTTTGCCGGTCGACAAGGCGCTGAACATTCTGACGTTCTCGCCGAAGAAGGCAGCGGGTCTCGTCAAGAAGGTGGTGCTGTCGGCGATCGCGAACGCGGAGCACAATGAAGGCGCGGATATCGACGAGCTGAAGATCAAGACGATCTACGTCGACAAGGCGGCCTCGCTGAAGCGTTTCACCGCGCGTGCGAAGGGCCGCGGTAACCGCATTGAGAAGCAATCCTGTCACATCACTGTGACGGTCGGGAATTAAGGGGTCACACGATGGGACAAAAAATTCATCCGACTGGCTTCCGTCTGGCCGTCAGCCGTAACTGGGCGTCGCGTTGGTACGCGAACAATACCCAGTTTGCGGGGATGCTGAAGGAAGACATCGGCGTTCGCGAATACCTGAAGAAGAAGCTGAAGAACGCGTCGGTGAGCCGCGTTGTGATCGAGCGTCCTGCAAAGAACGCGCGTCTGACGATCTTCAGCTCGCGTCCGGGCGTTGTGATCGGCAAGAAGGGTGAGGATATCGAGTTGTTGAAGACCGAACTGCAGCGCCGCATGGGCGTGCCGGTTCACGTCAACATCGAAGAAGTCCGTAAGCCAGAAACCGATGCGCAACTGATCGCCGATTCGATCACACAGCAACTTGAGCGCCGGATCATGTTCCGTCGCGCAATGAAGCGTGCGATGCAAAATGCGATGCGTCTGGGTGCGCAGGGCATCAAGATCATGAGTGCGGGTCGTCTGAACGGCATCGAAATCGCACGGACCGAATGGTACCGTGAAGGCCGTGTGCCGCTGCATACGCTGCGCGCCGACATCGACTATGCGACGTCGGAAGCGAAGACGACGTACGGCATCATCGGCGTCAAGGTGTGGGTCTACAAAGGCGATACGCTCGGCCGCAACGATCTGCCGGTCGTCGAAGAGCCGACGGAAGACAAGCGTGGGCGCCGCAATGCCCGCCCGGGCGATCGTCGCCCGCGCCGTGATGGCGAAGGCGGCGCACCGGGCGCACGTCGGGGCGGTCCGCGCCGTAGTGGTGCCGGTGCTGGCGGCGACGCGAAGAGTGGAGAATAACCATGCTGCAACCGAAACGCAGAAAGTACCGCAAAGAGCAAAAGGGTCGTAATACGGGCGTCGCAACGCGTGGCAATGCGGTGTCGTTCGGTGAGTTTGGCCTGAAAGCGGTCGGGCGCGGCCGTTTGACCGCGCGCCAGATCGAAGCCGCGCGTCGAGCGATGACCCGTCACATCAAACGTGGCGGCCGCATCTGGATTCGCATCTTCCCGGACAAGCCGATTTCGCAAAAGCCGGCTGAAGTGCGGATGGGTAACGGTAAAGGTAACCCTGAGTACTACGTCGCCGAGATCCAGCCCGGCAAGATGCTGTACGAAATGGATGGCGTTAACGAAGAGCTGGCGCGTGAGGCGTTCCGTCTGGCAGCGGCGAAGTTGCCGCTGAAGACGATGTTCGTCGCCCGCCAGATCGGCGCCTAAGGAGTCAAGCGATGAAAGCTTCCGAACTTCGCGACAAGGATCAGGCCGCGCTCAACAAGGAGCTGTCGGACCTGCTGAAGGCCCAATTCGGTCTGCGCATGCAGCTCGCGACCCAACAGCTGCAGAACACCAGCCAGCTGAAGAAGGTCCGCCGCGACATCGCGCGTGTGCGTACCGTGTTGACTGAAAAGGCGAACCAGAAATGAACGATAGCGTTAAAACCTCGCTTAAGCGGACGCTGGTCGGCAAGGTCGTCAGCAATAAGATGAACAAGACCGTGACCGTGCTCGTCGAGCATCGCGTCAAACACCCGATCTACGGCAAGTACGTTGTGCGCTCGAAGAAGTACCACGCGCACGACGAGGCGAACACGTACAACGAGGGCGACCTCGTGGAGATCCAGGAAAATCGTCCGATTTCGAAGACGAAGGCCTGGACCGTGTCCCGCCTGGTTGAAGCGGCGCGCATCATCTGAACGAAGGCGGCGTGAGCCGCCGCAGTATCGCAATAAGTTGTTGCAAGTCCGGGATTATTTGATATAATCTCGGACTTCCCTCATATAAGGGATGCCCCGTCGCGGGTAAGTGGTGGGGCTAAGTTGGCCAGTGCGCGTGTGGGTGGCTGTCATCCGCGCCGCAGGATTCACCGATTGCGATGGCGGGTTTCGTCTGCCGTCGCTGCTGTTCTAACCCAAGCAGCCGATCGGCTGACGGGACCAAGACTGACCGGCCGCGCCATGGTGGCGTGCCGGATTAAGTTGGGAAAGATAAACCATGATCCAGACCGAAACTCGGCTTGAAGTAGCCGATAACACGGGTGCACGCGAAGTGTTGTGCATCAAGGTGCTCGGCGGCTCGAAGCGTCGTTACGCGAGCATTGGCGACATCATCAAGGTGAGCGTCAAGGAAGCCACGCCGCGTGGGCGCGTCAAGAAGGGCGAAATCTACAACGCCGTGGTGGTTCGCACCGCCAAGGGCGTGCGTCGTCAGGACGGCTCGCTGATCAAGTTCGACGGCAATGCCGCCGTGCTGCTGAACAACAAGCTTGAGCCGATCGGTACGCGCATTTTCGGGCCGGTCACGCGTGAATTGCGTAGCGAACGTTTCATGAAGATCGTTTCGCTCGCGCCGGAAGTGCTGTAAGGGAGTCGCGATGAACAAGATTCGCAAGGGTGACGAAATCATCGTCATCGCAGGCAAGGACAAGGGCAAGCGCGGCACCGTGCTGGCAGTTGCGGGCGATCGTGTGACGGTTGAAGGTATCAATCTCGTGAAGAAGCACGTGAAGCCGAACCCGATGAAGGGCACGACCGGCGGTGTGGAAAGCAAGTCGATGCCGTTGCACATCTCCAACGTTGCGTTGGTCGATGCGAACGGCCGTGCGTCGCGGGTGGGCATCAAGGTCGAGGAGGGCAAGAAGGTGCGCTTCCTAAAGACCACCGGTGCTGTGCTGAGCGCCTGAGTCGGGAGTCGAAAATGGCACGTTTGCAGCAGGTTTACAAAGAGAAGATTGTTCCCGAACTGACGCAAAAGTTCGGCTACAAGTCCGTCATGGAAGTGCCGCGCATCACCAAGATCACGCTGAACATGGGTCTGGGTGACGCGGTCGCTGACAAGAAGATCATTGACAACGCGGTGGGTGATCTGACGAAGATCGCCGGTCAGAAGCCGGTCGTGACGAAGGCGCGTAAGGCAATCGCGGGCTTCAAGATTCGCCAGGGCTATCCGATTGGCGCGATGGTCACACTGCGTGGTCGCGCGATGTATGAGTTCCTGGATCGCTTCGTGACAATCGCGTTGCCGCGAGTGCGCGATTTCCGCGGCATCTCGGGCCGGGCATTCGATGGCCGCGGCAACTACAACATCGGGGTAAAGGAGCAGATCATTTTCCCCGAAATCGATTACGACAAGATCGACGCGCTGCGTGGGCTGAATATCAGCATCACGACGACTGCGAAGACCGACGAAGAAGCGAAGGCACTGCTCGCCAGCTTCAAGTTCCCGTTCAGAAACTGAGGTTACCGTGGCTAAACTGGCACTGATCGAACGTGAAAAGAAGCGTGCTCGTCTCGCAGCGAAGTATGCGCCAAAGCGCGCGGCGCTGAAGGCGATCATTGACGATACGAGCAAGTCCGACGAAGAGCGCTACGAAGCGCGCCTGAAGCTGCAGCAACTGCCGCGCAACGCGAACCCGACCCGCAAGCGCAATCGCTGCGCGATCACCGGGCGTCCGCGTGGCACGTTCCGCAAATTTGGCTTGGCGCGCGGCAAGATTCGCGAAATCGCATTCCGCGGCGAGATTCCCGGCCTGACGAAGGCGAGCTGGTAAGGAGCAACATAAATGAGCATGAGTGATCCTATCGCCGATATGCTGACTCGCATCCGCAACGCGCAGATGGTCGAGAAGGCTGCGGTGACGATGCCCTCGTCGAAAGTGAAGGTCGCAATCGCGCAGGTTCTGAAGGACGAAGGCTACATCGACGACTTCGTCGTGAAGGCCCATGGCCCGAAGGCGGAACTGAACATTGCGTTGAAGTACCACGCCGGCCGGCCGGTCATCGAGCGTCTGGAACGCGTGTCCAAGCCTGGCCTTCGCGTGTATCGTGGTCGCAACGAGATCCCGCAGGTCATGAATGGCCTGGGCGTCGCTATCGTGTCCACGCCGAAGGGAGTGATGACCGATCGCAAAGCGCGCGCCACGGGTGTGGGCGGCGAAGTCATTTGCTACGTCGCGTAAAGCCCGACAGGAGAGTGAAACATGTCTCGAGTAGGTAAGAGCCCGATTCCTCTGCCCAACGGTGCTGAGGTGACGCTGGGCGAGTCGCAGATTACGCTAAAAGGGCCGTTGGGCACGATTTCTCAGGCACTGAACCCGCTTGTGAAGGTGATCAACGACAACGGCGAACTGAAGTTCCAACCGGTCGACGAGTCGCGCGAGGCAACCGCGCTGTCCGGCACGATGCGCGCACTCGTCGCGAACATGGTGAACGGCGTGACGAAGGGCTTCGAGCGCAAACTCACGCTGGTCGGCGTTGGTTACCGTGCGCAGGCGCAAGGCGACAAGTTGAATCTGTCGTTGGGCTTCTCGCATCCGGTCGTGCATCAAATGCCGGAAGGTGTGAAGGCGGAAACGCCGTCGCAAACGGAAATCGTCATCAAGGGGATCGACAAACAAAAAGTCGGCCAGGTAGCCGCGGAAGTGCGTGGCTACCGTCCGCCTGAGCCCTACAAGGGCAAGGGTGTGCGCTACGCCGACGAAGTCGTGATCCTCAAGGAAACGAAGAAGAAGTAAAGGTGCGCAATCATGGATAAGACTCAATCTCGCCTGCGCCGTGCTCGTCAAACGCGTATCAAGATCGCTGAGCTGCAGGTTGCGCGTCTGGCCGTGCACCGCACCAACCAGCACATCTACGCGCAGGTGTTCTCGCCGTGCGGTACGAAGGTGGTGGCGAGCGCATCGACCGTCGAGGTCGAAGTGCGCCAGCAACTGGCCGACAAGTCGGGCAAGGGCGGTAATGTTGCCGCGGCCCAGCTGATCGGCAAGCGTATCGCCGAGAAGGCCAAGGCTGCCGGTATTGAATCCGTCGCCTTCGACCGCTCGGGCTTCCGCTATCACGGTCGCGTCAAGGCGCTTGCCGATGCGGCGCGTGAAGCCGGGCTCAAGTTCTAAGGATAGGGATTCGTCATGGCAAAGATGCAAGCGAAGGTTCAGGCCGACGAACGCGACGACGGCCTGCGCGAAAAAATGATCTCGGTCAATCGTGTGACCAAGGTCGTGAAGGGTGGCCGGATTCTCGGTTTCGCCGCGCTGACGGTGGTCGGCGACGGTGATGGTCGGGTCGGCATGGGCAAAGGCAAGGCCAAGGAAGTGCCGGTTGCCGTCCAGAAGGCGATGGAACAGGCCCGCCGTAATATGTTCAAGGTACCGCTGAAGAACGGCACGCTGCAGCATGAGGCGCACGGCAAGCACGGCGCGTCGCAAGTGTTGCTCGCACCGGCTAAGCAGGGTACCGGCGTGATTGCCGGCGGCCCGATGCGCGCGGTGTTCGAGGTGATGGGCGTGACGAACGTCGTGGCGAAAAGCCACGGCTCGACGAACCCGTACAACCTCGTTCGTGCGACGCTCGACGGTCTGCGTCGCCAGTCCACGCCGGCCGATATCGCGGCCAAGCGCGGCAAGAGCGTCGAAGAAATTTTGGGTTAAGGCGGGGTGGTCACCATGTCTGGAAAAACTGTCAAGGTCCAGCTCGTCAAGAGCCTGATCGGTACCCGCGATACGCATCGCGCGACGGTGCGCGGCCTCGGCCTGCGTCGCCTGAACTCGGTTAGCGAATTGCAGGACACGCCGGCGGTGCGCGGCATGATCAACAAGGTCTCGTACCTCGTTAAGGTCATCGGCTAAGCGCGACACGAGCTTAAGGAGTGAATATGGAACTGAACAACCTGAAGCCGGCTGCAGGCTCTAAGCACGCAAAGCGTCGCGTCGGCCGTGGCATCGGCTCCGGCCTGGGCAAGACGGCGGGCCGTGGTCACAAAGGCCAGAAGTCGCGTTCGGGCGGCTTCCATAAGGTGGGCTTCGAAGGCGGCCAAATGCCGTTGCAACGCCGCTTGCCCAAGCGCGGGTTCACGTCACTGACGAAGGAGTTTGTTGGTGAAGTGCGCCTGGGCGACCTGGAAAAGCTGCCGGTCGACGAAATCGATCTGCTGGCGTTGAAGCAAGCGGGCCTCGTAGGCGAACTGATCAAGAGTGCGAAGATCATCGCGACCGGCGAGATCAAGCGCAAGGTCACGATCAAGGGGCTGGGCGCCACGAAGGGCGCGCGTGCTGCAATCGAAGCTGCGGGCGGTTCGTTGGGTGAGTAAGTTGTTGCAGACGCGGTCACTCGGATTTGCTACGGAGAAGGTTCTTGGCTAACAGCCCGACTTTCGCAAAGACTGGACGCGGTGGGCCGAAGTACGGTGATCTGCGTCGGCGGCTGGTTTTCCTGCTGCTGGCGTTGATCGTCTATCGAATCGGCGCGCATATCCCGGTGCCGGGAATCGATCCTGATCAACTGGCCAAGCTGTTCCAAAGCCAGTCTGGCGGCATCCTGGCCATGTTCAACATGTTCTCGGGTGGCGCGCTGTCGCGGTTCACGATATTTGCGTTGGGGATCATGCCGTATATCTCGGCATCGATCATCATGCAGCTGCTCGTGATCGTGTCCCCGCAGTTGGAAGCGCTGAAAAAGGAAGGACAGGCGGGCCAGCGCAAGATCACCCAGTACACGCGCTACTTCACGGTGGCGCTGGCGACGTTTCAGGCGTTCAGTATTGCGGTTGCGCTTGAGAATCAGCCGTACTTGGTGATCGATCCGGGCATGATGTTCCGGCTCACGACGGTGGTGACGCTGGTGACCGGCACGATGTTCCTGATGTGGCTCGGCGAGCAGATCACCGAGCGCGGCTTGGGCAACGGGATTTCGATCATTATCTTTGGCGGTATCGCGGCGGGTTTCCCGAACGCAATCGGTGGATTGTTCGAACTGGTGCGCACTGGATCGATGAGCATCATCTCGGCGATCATCATCGTCGTGCTGATTGCCGCGGTCACGTATCTGGTCGTGTTTATTGAACGGGGACAGCGCAAGATCCTTGTGAACTATGCGAAGCGCCAAGTCGGTAACAAGATCTATGGTGGTCAGTCGTCGCACCTGCCATTGAAGCTGAACATGTCGGGTGTGATTCCGCCGATTTTCGCGTCGTCGATTATCCTGCTGCCGGCGACGATCGCGAACTGGGTCAGCTCCGGCGCGAACATGCGTTGGCTGCATGATCTGGCGTCGACGTTGGCACCGGGGCAACCGGTGTACGTGATGTTGTACGCGTTGGCTATTGTTTTCTTCTGCTTCTTCTACACCGCGTTGGTGTTCAATAGCAAGGAAACGGCCGACAACTTGAAGAAAAGTGGTGCCTTTGTTCCGGGGATTCGCCCGGGCGAGCAGACCGCGCGTTACATCGACAAGATTCTCACCCGTCTGACGCTGGCCGGGGCGATCTATATCGTATTCGTGTGCCTCTTGCCCGAATTCCTGGTGCTGCGCTGGAACGTGCCGTTCTACTTCGGCGGCACTTCGCTGCTGATCATCGTTGTCGTGACGATGGACTTTATGGCGCAGGTGCAGTCGTACGTTATGTCGCAACAGTATGAATCGCTGCTCAAGAAAGCCAATTTCAAGGGCGGCAATCTCCCGATGCGTTGAGCACAAGGAATATGGCCAAAGACGATGTCATTCAGATGCAGGGCGAGGTCATTGAAAACCTCCCTAATGCAACATTCCGGGTCAAACTGGAAAACGGCCATGTCGTGTTGGGACATATCTCCGGAAAGATGCGGATGCACTATATCCGGATCCTCCCGGGCGACAAGGTGACGGTGGAATTGACGCCTTACGATCTGTCTCGTGCGCGGATCGTATTCCGGGCGAAGTGATTGAGAAAAAGGGTAATATCATGAAAGTGATGGCATCGGTTAAGTGCATTTGCCGCAATTGCAAAATCATCAAGCGCAAGGGCGTCGTGCGCGTCATTTGCAGCTCGGATCCGCGTCACAAGCAGCGCCAGGGCTAAGGCCACGCTTGCGCTTTTTGTTTGAGGAAAAACAATGGCTCGTATCGCAGGGGTTAACATCCCAGTTCACAAGCACACCGTGATCGGCCTTCAGGCGATTCTCGGTATTGGTGCCTCGCGCGCACGGTTGATCTGTGCGTCAGCTGGCGTGGACACTTCGAAGAAGGTCAAGGAACTGACCGACGCGGATCTCGAAAAGCTGCGCGATGAAGTCGCGAAGTTCGTCGTCGAGGGCGATTTGCGCCGTGAAGTGACGATGAACATCAAGCGCAAGATGGACATCGGTTGCTACGAAGGTGTCCGCCATCGCAAGGGTCTGCCGATGCGCGGTCAGCGCACGCGCACGAACGCCCGTACCCGTAAGGGTCCGCGTCGTGCAGCCCAAGCGCTGAAGAAGTAAGCGGAACTGACAGTTACAGGAAAACGTAATGGCTAAGGCTTCGAACAGCAGCGCGGCGCAACGCGTTCGCAAGAAGGTCAAGAAGAACGTCGCCGAGGGCGTAGTACACGTCCATGCGTCGTTCAATAACACGATCATCACGATCACGGACCGTCAGGGCAACGCACTGGCGTGGGCGACGTCGGGTGGTCAAGGGTTTAAGGGTTCGCGCAAGTCGACTCCGTTCGCTGCACAGGTTGCCGCCGAGTCGGCCGGCCGCGTCGCGTTGGAGTATGGCGTGAAGAATCTCGAGGTTCGGATCAAGGGTCCGGGCCCGGGGCGCGAATCGGCGGTTCGCGCGCTGCACGGCCTTGGCATCAAAATCACGGCGATTTCCGATGTGACGCCGGTGCCGCACAACGGATGCCGTCCGCCGAAGCGCCGCCGCATCTGATGCAAGCAAGCGTATTGGAGCCTGTTGCCGTGCACGGCAGCAGGCTTGCTGCATTGAATTTATCAACTAAGTCCACCGTTCGGCCCAAAGGGCGCGAACTAGCGCAGATCGGCCAGATCCGCGTAAATCAACGTTAAGGAATTGCAAAGTGGCACGCTATACCGGTCCGAAAGCAAAACTGTCCCGCCGCGAAGGCACCGATCTGTTCTTGAAGAGCGCGCGTCGCTCGCTCGCCGATAAGTGCAAGCTCGATAGCAAGCCGGGTCAGCATGGTCGTACGTCGGGTGCACGCACGTCCGACTATGGTCTGCAACTGCGCGAAAAGCAAAAGGTGAAGCGGATCTACGGCGTGCTCGAGCGCCAGTTCCGTCGTTACTTCGCCGAAGCCGATCGCCGCAAGGGCAACACCGGCGAAACGCTGCTGCAACTGCTCGAGTCGCGTCTGGACACGGTCGTGTATCGCATGGGCTTCGGCTCGACGCGTGCTGAAGCGCGTCAGCTGGTCAGCCACAAGGCGATCACCGTGAACGGCCAAGTGGCGAACATCCCATCATTGCAGGTGAAAGCTGGCGACGTGGTGGCCGTGCGTGAGCAAGCGAAGAAGCAGACGCGGATTCAAGAGGCGTTGTCGCTGGCCGAGCAAAACAACTTCCCGGGCTGGGTGTCGGTCGATGCGAAGAAGTTTGAAGGCACCTTCAAGCACGTGCCGGAGCGTAGCGATATTGCCGGCGACATTAATGAAAGCCTGATTGTCGAGTTGTACTCGCGCTAATCGTATCGACGGCCGAGCTGCTTGTCCGCGCGGGTGCGCCCGTGTGCGCCGGTGGCCCGGCTGTTCGTTTTTCAGGTTGTCACCGGTCAGCCTTATCGGTGTAACGAGCCGAGGGTATTGAAAAGGAAAACCTATGCAAACCAGTTTGTTGAAGCCCAAGATCATCGCAGTGGATTCGCTTGGCGACAACCACGCGAAAGTGGTCATGGAGCCGTTTGAACGCGGTTATGGCCACACCTTGGGTAATGCGCTCCGGCGTGTTTTGCTATCGTCAATGATCGGCTATGCGCCGACCGAAGTGACGATCGCCGGCGTCGTTCACGAGTATTCGACGCTCGACGGTGTGCAAGAGGACATGGTCAACCTGCTGTTGAACCTCAAGGGCGTGGTGTTCAAGCTGCACAACCGCGATGAAGTGACCGTCACGCTGCGCAAGGAAGGCGAGGGTGTCGTGACCGCCGGTGACATCGAAGTGCCGCATGATTGCGAGGTCATCAATCCGGAGCACGTTATCGCCCATCTATCCAAGGGCGGCAAGCTCGACGTGCAGATCAAGGTCGAGAAGGGTCGTGGCTATGTGCCGGGCAACGTGCGCCGCTATGGCGACGAAAGCACCAAGGTCATCGGTCGCATCGTGCTCGATGCGTCGTTCTCGCCGGTTCGCCGAGTCAGCTACGCGGTCGAGAGTGCACGGGTCGAGCAGCGTACCGACCTGGACAAGCTCGTGATGAACATTGAGACCAATGGTGTGATTTCGCCAGAGGAAGCGATTCGTCAATCGGCTCGCATCCTAGTCGACCAGTTGTCAGTGTTCGCGGCGCTGGAAGGCACCGAAACGACGGCTGAAACGCCGTCGCGCGCACCGCAGATCGATCCGATTCTGTTGCGTCCGGTTGACGATCTCGAGCTGACAGTGCGCTCCGCGAACTGTCTGAAAGCCGAGAACATCTACTACATTGGTGATCTGATCCAGCGTACCGAAAACGAGTTGCTGAAGACGCCGAACTTGGGCCGCAAGTCGTTGAACGAGATCAAGGAAGTGCTCGCTTCGCGTGGTTTGACGCTCGGCATGAAGCTGGAGAATTGGCCGCCGGCTGGCCTCGATAAGTAATCGGCGGGCGTTGCTGCCCGTTGTAATGAACTGGCAACGACGCGGATATTCTTTTAGAATCCGCGTCTTGTCTTATCCCGTACCGGCCCGTGCGCGCTCCTCGTATCTCATATCGAGTCGCGCAATAGAAGAGCTGGATCAAAACTTTGAATCAAGGAAACTGAAATGCGTCACCGTCACGGTTTGCGGAAACTGAACCGCACGAGCAGCCACCGCTTGGCGATGCTCCGTAATATGTCGAATTCGTTGATCGAGCATGAAGTCATTAAGACGACGCTGCCCAAAGCAAAAGAGCTTCGCAAGGTCGTCGAGCCGCTGATCACGCTGGGCAAGAAACCATCCGTCGCGAACCGCCGTCTTGCCTTTGCGCGATTGCGTGATGACAAGTCGGTATCGAAGTTGTTCGAGGTGCTCGGTCCGCGCTACGCTACGCGCCCGGGTGGCTATCTGCGGATCCTGAAGTTCGGCTTCCGCGTCGGCGACAACGCACCGATGGCGCTGGTTGAGTTGGTTGACCGTCCAGTCGTCGAGGAAGCAGCGGAAGCGGCAGAAGCCGAATAAACGCTGCGTCCGCAAATCAAAAAGGCCAAGCTTAGCTTGGCCTTTTTGTTACATGGCGCACTTGGAGGCGAGTTTGGCGCACGAGCATGGCACGCACGGGTGTTACGATATCGCGGTAGAGGCGGCGTGTTCAACAGGTCGTCGCTCATCATTCAATGATGCCGGAGGAACATGTGACATCGACCGTCATCCTGATGCTTACGACATTACCCGATGCCCAGGCGGCGTCGACGCTTGCTCGCACCGTATTGGATGCCCGGTTGGCGGCCTGTGCGACGCAACTTGCGCCGTCGCGCTCGGTCTATCACTGGCAAGGCGAGCTCGAGCACGCGGACGAGGTGCCGCTGTTGTTTAAGACGGCGGTGACACGTGCGTTCGAGTTGGAAAAGTTTATTGCCGCAAATCATCCGTATCAGACGCCGGAGATTCTGTCCTGGTCCGCTGCGTCGTCGCCTGCCTACGCGTTGTGGGTCGACACGGAGACATCACGTCCGACATATGTTTAGTCCGTCTTTCAGACGTTCAGCCGCCGCGTCGTGGTTGACCGGGATCGCGCTGATTATCGCAGCGCTGTGGGCAACCCTGGCGTCCCGCGCCGCGTGGGCGAGCGATGGGTTTCTCGATCCACAAGACGCGTTTCAGTTCAGCTCGCTCGAAAAGCCGGGGACGGTCGAGTTGCATTTCCGCATTGCCGACGGCTACTACCTGTACCGTGAACGCTTTGCGTTTGCCGTCAGATCGGGCGATGCCGCGCTGGGGGTGCCACAGCTGCCGCCCGGCAAGGTTAAGTTCGACCAGACCTTCAATAAGGACGTCGAGACGTACCGCGGCAACCTTGTCGTCACGGTGCCCATTACCCGCACGGGCGGCGCATTCGATCTTATCGTGACGTCGCAGGGCTGCGCGGACCAGGGGATTTGTTACCCACCGGCCGAGCACGTCGTGCATCTGAGCGGCCCGGCGGTAAAGGCTGGCGTGGCAGGTGCGACGACGACCGGTGGCGGCAACGCACGATCGGGTCCGTTGATCGAGCGCTTTTTCAGCGCCGACGATGCGCAGGCAGTGTTGCAACAGGACGGATTATCGGCCGTGCTGGCGTTTTTCTTTGCCGGTGGCATTGTGTTGAGTTTGTTTCCCTGCTCGCTGCCAATGATTCCGATTTTGTCATCGATCATTGTTGGCCAAGGGGCTCACGTGACGCGTGCGCGCGGCTGCACGCTGTCAGTAGCCTATGTGCTTGGCATGGCGCTGGTGTACGCGCTGCTCGGCGTAGCGGCCGCGGCGATCGGCCAAAGTCTCGGGGCGTGGTTGCAGAATCGCTGGGTGCTCGGTGTCTTCGCGATACTGATTGCGGGGATGGGGGGCTTGTTGTTGGCTGGCCGGGATATTCAGTTGCCACAGGGGCTGCAGGATCGCGCCAATGCGCTATCGCAGCGCCAGGCGGGGGGGCGGTTTGCAGCCGTCTTTGTCATGGGGGCGTTGTCAGCCGTCGTTGTCGGCGCATGTATGACCGCGCCGCTAGCTGCGATCCTGCTATTCATCGCGCATACCGGCAATATCGGCGTGGGCGCCGCGTCGCTGTTCGCGATGGGCCTCGGCAATGGCGTGCCGCTGTTGGTCGTTGGGATCGGGGCTGGTGCGCTGCTGCCGCGTGCAGGTCGCTGGATGGACGCCGTCAAGCGCATTTTCGGCATGATGCTGCTGGCCGTTGCGCTGTGGCTCGTTACACCGGTGTTGCCTGGCACGATCTCGATGTCGCTGGCGGCGCTGTGGCTGATGGTCACGGCAGCGCTCCTGCGGCTTTTTGATCGCTCGGCCGGCACGGCATCGATTGCGGCGCGATTGAGCAAGGGCCTGGCCGCGGCGCTTGCCGTGTGGGCTGTCGCGCTGCTGGTTGGAGTGGCTGCCGGTTCGTCGGATCCGCTCAGACCGCTCGCTGTCCTTGCCGGCGCGCGGACCGGGCCCGGGACCGCCGCAACGATCGCTGCCACTGTACCTGCGTTTGCCCCGGTCACGTCGACGGCACAGCTAGACCAGGTGCTGGGCGCAGCGCAGCGGCCTGTGATGTTGGATTTCTATGCGGACTGGTGCACGAGTTGCAAGGAAATGGAGCAGTTCACGTTCAGTGACGAGCGTGTGCGGACCAGATTGGCCTCGATGGACCTGCTGCGTGCCGACGTCACCGCGAACCACGCCGACAATCAGGCGTTGCTGCGGCGCTTCCGGCTGTTCGGACCGCCAGGAATCGTTTTCTTCGACGCTCAAGGCCGGGAACTGGCTCGCTTCGTCGGCTATCAGTCGCCGGAGCTTTTCCTGAAAAGCCTGGACCGCCTGATTGGCACCTCGTCTCCTGTCGCCGGCTAAGCGTCATAGAGCGAGCGCTACCGGCGATGTAACGCCGGATCATGCCAGAAGCGGGTCCTGCCGCTGGATTGCCCTAGCTGGGCCACCTTCGCAGGCTTGCGTTCGCTGGATCGCCCTTGCTAACTTGCTCTGGCTGGCTTGTGCCCGTTGGATCGCTCTCGCTGGCTTGCGTCCATTGCGATCGCGCCCATGCGAGGCGGGCGGCATCATCGATGCTGTTCCCGCAGGATACGGGCGGCATCCAGTGCAAAATAGGTCAGCACGCCATCCGCGCCAGCTCGCTTGAACGCCAGCAACGATTCCATGACGACCTTGTCGTGATCCAGCCAGCCATTTTGCGCGGCGGCTTTCAACATCGCGTATTCGCCGCTGACCTGATACGCATAGGTTGGAAAGTGAAATGTCTCTTTCACGCGGTACACGACGTCCAAATACGGCATGCCAGGCTTAACCATCACCATGTCCGCGCCTTCCTCGATGTCCAACTGGACCTCGCGCAGCGCTTCATCGCCATTGGCCGGGTCCATCTGGTACGTCATCTTGTTGCCCTTGCCCAAATTGGCCGCCGAGCCGACCGCGTCGCGGAACGGACCGTAAAAGGCCGACGCATACTTGGCTGCATAAGCCATAATCCGAGTATGGATATGGCCTTCGTTCTCGAGCATTTTGCGGATCGAGCCGATCCGGCCGTCCATCATGTCCGATGGCGCCACGATATCGACGCCGGCCTGCGCTTGCGTGCGCGCCTGCTCAACGAGGATGGCCGACGTCACGTCGTTGATCACGTAGCCATGCTCGTCCAGCACGCCGTCTTGTCCGTGGCTCGTGTATGGATCCAGCGCGACGTCGGTTAGCACGCCAAGTTCGGGAAAGCGGCGCTTGAGTTCGCGCACCGCCCGCGGGATCAGCCCGTCAGGGTTGGTCGCTTCCTGCCCGTCCGGTGTCTTCAGCGCGGGTTCGATCGCCGGGAACAAAGACAGCACCGGGATGCCGGCCTGGACACATTGTTCAGCCACGCCCATTAACAGATCGACTGACGTACGTTCGACACCCGGCAATGAGGCCACTGGTTGGCGAACCCGCGTGCCTTCGACGACGAATACCGGGTAAATCAGATCATCCGTCGTCAGGTGGTTCTCACGCATCAGGCGACGGGAGAAATCATCGCGACGCATGCGGCGCGGACGGTACTGGGGAAAGAAGCTCATGGGAGTGCGTATTCGAGTCGGTTGTCGGTGTCGGATAGATGGCGGTGCCCAAAACTTTTCAGGCCGTTGGTATATCATATCGAGCGAGGGCCGCACGATGTGCGGAACTCCCCGCTTCTCCTCCCTGAGCGGGTGCCTGTCGTTCTACGATTAGGCTGTTGACCCGCCGCGTGACGGCGGGTTTTTTTATCGGCATCCCCTTTATCGGCACTTCATGCCTATTTGCTCGCGTCGGGGCCGGATTGCGCATCCGCTTGCGAAGCGGCGTCAGGTGCCAGCCAGTGCTCCAGCAGTGCGTGAGCCTGGTCCAGGCCGATACGCTTGAGGGCTGAGAACAGCTGTATCGTGATCTCGCTGCGCAGACCGGCAGCCTGGTAAGCGGTGGCGGCTTTTTGCGCAGCGCGTAGAGCATTCATGCTTTCCTGTCGCGTCAATTTGTCGCATTTGGTGAGCAGCACGTGGATCGGCCGCGCGGTCGCGCCGAACCACTCGACCATGCGCCGGTCCAGTTCCGTGAACGGCCGCCGTGAATCCATCACGAGGATCAGGCCGCGGATTTGCGGCCGCGTCGTCAGGTAGGTGCTCAGTAACGCTTCCCAATGCGCCTTCGCAGCGCCGGGCACTTCGGCATACCCGTACCCGGGCAGATCTACCAGATGCGCGACGGGCGCGTCCGCCGGCCCGACCGCGAAGTAATTGATATGCTGTGTGCGCCCGGGCGTCTTGCTCGCGAACGCCAGCCGCTTCTGGTTGCATAACACGTTGATCGCCGTGGACTTGCCGGCGTTGGAGCGGCCAGCGAACGCCACTTCCGGCTGTATCGTCGCCGGCAGGTCGCGCAGATGGTTGACGGTCGTGAAAAAACGGCACTGATGTAGCAAGGGCATGAGATCACCAACAAGGCGGCGCAATGCAAGGGCAGTGGCCGGGCAATCCCGGGCTGGCATCATCGCGAATAGCGCGTTATTGTACAATGCGACGGTTTACTGACGATTCGATTGCGTGCCCGCCGGGTCGCCGGAGGCTGCCTACCGTCGTTTGTTGCAGAACCTCAGTTCTCTTCCCTACAAGACGAAACAAGGTGTGCGAATGAACCGATTGAGCAGGTCTGTGGTCGTGCTTCAGATGTTGGCAGGAATCGGTGCCGCGTCAGGATGGGCGGGGTTGGCAGGAGCGGCGGATGCGCCGGCAAAGCCGGACCTCAACCGAGGACAGGCCATTGCCGCCCAGGTGTGTGCGACGTGTCATGGCACGGACGGTAACAGCGCGAGCGGGGCATTCCCGAAGCTTGCCGGGCAGCACGCGGACTATACCGTTAAGCAATTGAGCGATTTCAAGACGCAGCCGGGCGCGGAGCAACCGGAGCGCAAGAACGACGTGATGGCACCTTTTGCCGCTGCGCTGTCAGACCAGGACACAGCGAACGTGGCGGCCTATTTCGCGTCGCAGCAGCAAACGCGCGGATTCGCGAGCGACAACGCGTTAGTGGCGGTGGGCCAGCGGATCTGGCGCGGCGGTATCCTCGAAAAGGGCGTGCCGGCGTGCGCGGGTTGTCATGGGCCTGCCGGCGCGGGGATTCCGGCGCAGTATCCGCGCCTGGCCGGGCAGTGGAGCGACTACACGATCGCGCAATTGAGGGCGTTCGCGGAAGGCACGCGCAACAACAATGTGCCGATGAGCCAGATCGCGGCACGGCTCAGTGATCATGAGATCAAGGCGGTGGCCGACTACATCAGCGGCTTGCGGTAATGCGGCGGCGGGCAGCGTCCGAATGGAGTGTGAATTGAGTGTTTCAACATCGGGCGTGCAGATTCGTACCGAACACCGGATTGTGCGCGACGCGATCGAGTTGCTCAGCTCGATGCGCTTTGCGATCAGCCTGTTGGTCATTCTGGCGATCGCGAGCGTCATCGGCACGGTGCTGACGCAGGAAGACCCCTACCCAAACTACGTCAACCAATTTGGTCCGTTCTGGGCCGACATCTTCCGCGCGCTCGGGCTATACACGATGTACAGCGCGTGGTGGTTCATGCTGATTCTCGCGTTCCTGATCGTGTCGATCTCGCTGTGCGTGATTCGCAATGCGCCGAAGATGATCGCCGACATGAAAAGCTGGAAGGAACGCGTACGCGAGGGCAGCTTGCGCGCATTCCACCACAACGCGGAGTATGTGGCAACGATGGACCGGGAACACGCCGCGCAGGCGCTCGGCGCGCTCGTGCGCCGGCTCGGCTACCAGATGCGAGCCGTGCCGCGCGACGAACCCGACGGGACGGCAACGCTGATCACTGCCAAGCGTGGCGCATTTAATAAGCTCGGCTATATCTTCGCCCATCTGGCGATCGTCGTCATTTGCCTCGGTGGGTTGCTCGACAGCAACCTGCCGATCAAGCTGCAAATGTGGCTATTTAACAAGACCCCTGTGCAGTCCAACCAGGTGATCAGCCAGATTGGCCCGGAGCACCGGTTGTCGGCGTCCAACCCAACCTTTCGGGGCTACGCCTGGGTGCCGGAAGGCCAGCATGTGTCCACGGCAATACTGAACCAGCAGAACGGTTCCCTGATCCAGGATTTGCCGTTCTCGATCGAGTTGAATAAGTTTATCGTCGACTATTACTCGACTGGCATGCCCAAGTTGTTCGCCAGCGACATCGTCGTGGTCGACCATGATAGCGGCAAGCGCATCCCGGCGCGTGTCGAAGTCAACAAGCCGTTCGTCTACGACGGCGTGGCTATTTACCAATCCAGTTTCCAGGATGGTGGCTCGACCATGCGCATGAGCGCTTACCCGATGACTGGCACCGGCAGCCAGCCCGTGCCGCTTGCCGGGACGATCGGCGTATCGATGCCACTGGAATCGCTCGGACAGGGCGACACCGTCGAGTTCACGGATTTTCGTGCGATCAATGTCGAGAACGTGTCCAACGGCGCTGGGCAGAATGATGCGCGCGGCGTATCGCATCAATCGCTCAAACAGGCGTTTGATGAACGGTTGGGATCAGGCGCGAAGACCTCGAAACCGGTGGAGCTGCGCAATGTCGGCCCGTCCGTGCAGTTCAAGATTCGCGACAAAAGCGGGCAGGCACACGAATATAACAATTACATGCTGCCGGTGCTAATCGATGGCCAGCGAGTGTTCCTGGCAGGCATGCGCAGTCGTCCCGATGATCCGTTCCGCTACTTGCGCATTCCGGCGGACAACGCCGGCTCCGTCAATGAATGGATGCGGTTGCGCGCAGCGCTGGCGGATCCCGCCGTGCGCGACGAGGCAGCGCGCCGATTCGCCGTACGATCGATACCATCGGCCAGCAATAGCGCATTGCAGGGCCCCTTGCGCGACAGCGCCCAGCGCGTGCTCAACCTGTTCGCCGGCGGCGCGCGCCCCGACAGCATGCCCGCCGGTGCGCCCCCGAACGGCGGATTCCAGGCCGTGGCCGAGTTCATTGACCATTCGGTGCCCAGCGCGGAGCAGCCAAAAGCAGCCGAGTTGTTGTTGCGGATGCTCGAAGGGGCGATCTGGGAAGTGTGGCAGATTGCGCGGGAGCGCGCCGGGGAGCCGCCTGCGCTGTCTGACGCTGACAATACGCGTTTCATGCAAAGCGCCATTAACGCGTTGTCGGACAGTTTTTTCTACGGCGCGCCAGTGTACCTGCAACTTGACTCCTTCAAGCAAGTCCAGGCGTCGGTGTTTCAGCTGACCCGCGCGCCCGGCAAGCCTCTCGTGTATCTTGGCAGCATCCTGCTCGTGCTGGGCATCTTTGCGATGTTCTACGTGCGCGAACGCCGCTTGTGGATCTGGCTCAAGCCCGAAGGACAGCACGGCGGCACCCGTGTCCTGATGGCCATGTCCACGGCCCGCAGAACGCTCGATTTTGTTGGCGAATACGCGCGCATGCGCGACGCGCTTGGTGCGGTGCTGGGTGTGCGGCCGCTCGATGTAGGCCCGTCGCATGTTGCCACGTCCAATGCCGCTACGTGTTCGTCCAATGCCGGCGACGACGCGCCGTCGTCGCAAACGAGCGACACGTCGGCACCCACCTCCTTGTGATCCCCGCAAAAGTGAAGATTATGGATTTGACTCATTCATCTTCCCGGCCCGCCCGGGACTCAGCGGTGGATACGGCGTCACGCCCACCGTACGCCGCCCAAGCCACTGTGTCAGTTGAGGGGCCGTTGGCCGGGCTATCAGACTGGGATACCCGTGCGCTGCTGCACCGCCTGACGTTGCTCGACTGGTTGTTCGCGTTGCTGGTGATCGTGGGCGCGGGCTTTGCGCTGTTGCGCTATCACGCGTACATGAACGTGTATGACGTCGGCGTGTTGTGCGGTACCGCGCCGGCGTTGGTCGTGCTGGCTTGGCGCTGGAAGCCGGTTCGATGGCTGGCGCTGGGCATCGCGGTGCTGGCACTGTCCGGCGTGGCGCTGTATCGCGGCGACCTGGCACGGGCCGAGTCGACATTTTTCCTGAAGTATCTACTGTCGAGCCAGTCGGCGATCCTATGGATGAGCGCGCTGTTTGTCATCGCGACCGTGTTTTACTGGATCGGCACGCTGACGCGCTCGGCCTCGGGCGGCGCGATCGGCTCAAAGCTGACTTGGGCGGCGGTATGGATGGGATTCGTGGGAATGATGGTGCGCTGGTACGAATCGTACCTGATCAGTCCGGATGTCGGCCACATTCCGATTTCGAACCTGTATGAAGTGTTCGTGCTGTTTTGTCTGATCACTGCGCTATTTTATCTTTATTACGAATCGCATTACCGCACGCGAGCGTTGGGTGCATTCGTGCTGCTGGTGATCAGCGCGGCCGTCGGATTTCTGATGTGGTACTCGATATCACGCGACGCGCAACACATTCAGCCGCTCGTGCCGGCGTTGCAAAGCTGGTGGATGAAAATTCATGTGCCGGCGAATTTTATCGGCTATGGCAGCTTCGCGTTGTCGGCGATGGTGTCGGTGGCCTACTTGCTCAAGCAGCGCGGCATGCTGGACGATCGGTTGCCTTCGTTCGAATTGCTGGACGACGTGATGTATAAGTCGATCGCGGTCGGCTTTGCGTTCTTCACGATCGCGACCATTCTTGGTGCGTTGTGGGCTGCCGAGGCTTGGGGGGGCTATTGGAGTTGGGATCCGAAGGAAACCTGGGCGTTGATCGTTTGGTTGAATTACGCGGCCTGGCTGCACATGCGGCTAATGAAAGGGTTGCGTGGCACGCCGGCGGCATGGTGGGCACTGACCGGTTTGCTCGTGACGACTTTTGCGTTCCTCGGCGTCAATATGTTCCTGTCCGGCTTGCACAGCTACGGCAAGCTCTAGGCGGCGCCGCTGCACGGTGATGGCCCGATCGCGACCGCCGCGCGCCGGCGGTACCTTCTGAGCGGTCACCCTGTTCAGTCGGGCAGTGTCGATTCGCCGTCCATCAACTGCGCGAGCGTTTCGCGTCGGCGTGCCAAGTGCACCCGCGCGCCGTCCACAAGTAACTCGGCGGCTCGGGGGCGGGTGTTGTAGTTCGAGCTCATTACGAACCCGTACGCGCCGGCTGACCGTATCGCGAGCAGGTCGCCGCACGCCAGGGCGAGTGACTGATCACGAGCCAACCAGTCGCCACTCTCGCACACTGGGCCGACGATGTCGTAGGTCACCGGTGACTGGCCATCGCGCGGCGCGACCGCATTGACCGCATGATACGCATCGTACATGGCGGGGCGAGCGAGGTCGTTCATCGCTGCATCGACGATCGCGAAATGCTTGACTGCTCCCGGCTTTAAGTATTCGACGCGGGTCAGCAAGATTCCCGCATTGCCGACCAGCGAACGGCCAGGCTCAAACCAGATTTCACGATGGCCATGTCCACGCCGATCGAAATGGTCCAGTATCGTTTTGACGAACGTGCCGATGTCCGGTGGCGTTTCGTCATCGTAGCGAATGCCTAGGCCGCCGCCGACGTCGATATGGCCGATTGGTGCGCCATCTGCCTCGACTTGCGCGACTAACTCGAGTACCTTGTCGATAGCATCGAGGTAGGGGGAAATCTCGGTGATCTGCGAACCGATGTGGCAGTCGATACCCGCGATGCGCAAGTGTTTCATGCCCAGCGCCGCGCGATACGCCGCACGTGCATCGTCGAAGGCGACGCCGAACTTGTTCGCCTTGAGGCCCGTCGAAATATACGGATGCGTCTTCGCATCGACATCGGGGTTCACACGCAGCGATATCGGTGCGATCTGGCCCGATTCACCGGCGACCTGGTTCAGTCGCGCCAATTCGGCCAGCGACTCGACGTTGAAGCAACGCACGCCCGCCTCCAACGCGATGCGCATCTCGGCGGTGCTCTTGCCAACACCGGAAAACACCACGTCGTGCGGCTTGCCACCGGCGGCGAGTACGCGCGCGAGTTCGCCGCCGGAAACGATATCGAATCCGGCGCCCAGGCGCGCAAACACGTTTAGCACGGCGAGATTGCTGTTGGCCTTGACCGCATAATGGATCTTCGCGCAGCGGCCGGTGCACGCGCTCGCATAGGCCTGGTATGCGTCGGTCAGCGCGGCGCGCGAATAGACGTAGAGCGGCGTGCCGTATTGTTCGGCGAGCTGGCCGGCGGGCACGCGTTCGACGTGCAGTTCACCGTTGACGTAGGCGAAGGCATTGACCATGAATCAGCGGGCAGGTTGGGCAGTATCGGAGGCAGACCGCGGGACAGACAGGTTGGGCGCGGTCCGAAGGCCGCGCTGCGATAGGTCGGGGGAGAGCGTCGCGGATGCGCCTATGGCACTGCTGGCCGCCGCCGCGGTGGCGGACGCCGGTTGTGCGATGAAAGCCGGCCGTTCAGGCAGCGGCGGCACACTGGGCAAGTACAACGGGCCGCGCTGTCCACAGCCCGCGAGCACGGCGACGCACCAGGCCACGATACCATACGATATCGCGATGGCACGTGCGAGCGGACCCGCTACAATGCCCGACAATCCTTGAACGACACGCATGACAGACCCTGTCAACCTAACCGGTGGAGTTTAGCATGACCGATACCGAATACCTGGAGCTGGCCGAACAGACGCTCGACGCCGTGCAGACGGCCATCGAGAATGCGGCCGACGAGGCGGGCATCGACGTTGAATGCGAGCGCAGCGCAAACGTGCTGACGCTCGAATTCGACGACGATTCGAAGATCATCGTGAATTTGCAGCCGCCGATGCACGAAATCTGGATCGCAGCGAAGTCTGGTGGGTATCACTTCAAGTATGTTGACGGCGTGTGGCGCGATACCCGCACATCGACCGAGTTTTTTGCGACGTTGTCCGCCGCGGTGTCGCTGCATGCGGGCCAGCCGGTCACGCTCGCGCGCGCGTCGTGAGCCGCCGCGCTGCGCATCATGCTTTCGTGCGCGCCGCGCTTGTGCGACGTGCTCACTGACCCTTAAACAGTTTCATGATGTCCTGTCGTTCGGATTCGTCTACGCTCGCGTTGACACCCGAGTCCGAGGCGGCGCTTGCCGATTCGCCAGTCAGCGCCGAGGCGGGCATGCCGACCGTCGCCACGAAGCCTGAGCCTGGCAGCATATTGGCGTAGTACAGTTCGCCGTCGATGTCCTCGATGCCCGGCGGGCGGGGCATGGTGTAGGTGGGCTTGTCCTTGAGCGCTCGGCCCATGTAATCGATCCAAATAGGCAATGCGAGGCCGCCGCCGGTTTCACGATCGCCCAAGCTGCGCGAGCTGTCAAAGCCGATCCATGCGACAGCGACTAGCGTGTGCTGGTAGCCGGCGAACCAGGCGTCGCGCGAGTCGTTGGTCGTGCCGGTCTTGCCGCCGATGTCCACGCGCTTGAGTGCGTTCGACTTGGCGCCCGTTCCGCGCTGTGCGACACCGATCAGCAGGTTATTCATGATGTACGCATTGCGCGGATCGACCGCGCGCGGCGCATTCTGCTCGGCCACCACCGGCTGCGCTCGCGCGACGAGCGCGCCGCGCGCATCGGTGATCTCGGCAATTAGGTAGGGATTGATCCGGTAGCCGCCGTTGGCGAACACCGCATAGCCGGCGGCCATCTGTAATGGCGTGACGAGCCCTGCGCCGAGTGCCATCGGCAGGTAGGCAGGGTGTTTGTCCGCATCGAAACCGAAGTGCGTGATGTGCTGCTGCGCGTAATGCGTGCCGATATGGCTCAGGATCCGGATCGATACGAGGTTCCTCGACTTCTGCAGCGCGGTGCGCATCGTCATCGGACCATCGTAGCCGCCGCCGTAGTTCTTCGGTTCCCACGCGTGGCCGCCGGGTGTGGTTGGCGGAAAGTACAGCGGCGCATCATTGATGATCGTCGCTGGGCCCAGTCCCTTGTCCAGCGCGGCCGAATAGATGAACGGCTTAAAGCTCGAACCGGCCTGGCGCCACGCCTGCGTGACGTGATTGAATTTGCTTTTGTTGAAATCAAAGCCACCGATCAGCGCGCGGATCGCGCCGTCCTGCGGCGTGAGCGCGATGAGCGCGCTCTCGACCTGCGGCAACTGCACGATGCTGAACGCACCATCCGCGGCCTTGGTGATTCGGATGATCGATCCGGGACGGATGCGCTGGTTCTGCTGCGCATGCTCGGACAAGGCCGCGGCAGCAAAGCGCAGCCCGTCGCCTCGGATGGTGACGGTGTTGCCGTCGATCAGCGAAGCCTTAACCTCGTGCGGGCCGGCTTGCGTGACGACGGCGGCGACTAGGTCGCCGTTGTCCGGATGTTCGAGCAATGCGTCATCGATCGCCTGTTCGCGCTCGGCGGCATCCTGCGGCAATTCGACAAACCCTTCCGGTCCACGGTAACCATGGCGACGGTCGTAGTCCATCACACCCTTGCGCACGGCGCGGTATGCAGCCTCCTGATCCGCCGAATCGATCGTCGTCACGACCTCGAAGCCGCGCGTGTAGGTCTCGTCGCGATACTGCGCGTACATCAATTGTCGCACCATCTCGGCCACGTACTCAGCGTGCACGCTGTACGGCGTGCTCACCGTCTTGAGCACGATCGGCTCGTGTACCGCCGCATCGTATTGATCCGCGTTGATGTAGTGCAACTCGAGCATACGTTGCAGGATGTACTCCTGACGTATTTTCGCGCGCCGGGGATTCACCACGGGGTTGTATGCGGATGGCGCCTTGGGCAGCCCGGCGAGCATGGCCGCCTGAGCGAGCGTCACGTCCTTCAAATCCTTGCCGAAGTACACGCGCGCCGCGCTGGCGAAACCGTATGCACGTTGACCGAGATAGATCTGATTCATGTAGACCTCGAGAATCTGATCCTTCGTCAACGCCGACTCGATCTTGTACGCGAGCAGCATCTCGTACAGCTTGCGGGTGTAGGTTTTCTCGCTGGACAAAAAGAAGTTGCGTGCCACCTGCATCGTGATCGTACTGGCGCCTTGCGCATTGCCGCCCCGGGTGAAATTGGCCACGCCGGCGCGCAGGATGCCGGTCAGGTCAACCCCGCCATGATCGTAGAAGCGATAGTCCTCGATCGCCAGCACCGCCTTTTTCATTACCTCCGGGATTTCGTCGAATCGCACGATACGCCTGCGTTCCTCGCCGAATTCACCGATCAGCACATGGTCCGCCGTATAGATGCGCAGTGGCAACTTGGGCCGATAGTCCGTCAATGCGTCTAACGGCGGCAGGTTGCGCTCGGCAACGATCACCGCGTAGCACAGCATTAGCGCCAGCGCCAGTATCGTCCCGATCAGTAGGGTGCCCAGCGCGAGTAGAACCCGCCACCCTAGCGCGCGTTTGCGCTTTGGGCCGGCCGGAGGAGGAGGGGCGTCAGGCGTCGTCGATTGCATGGGAATACCAAAAACACGAACTCGCGATTATAGCGGGGCGGGCTGACACGACTGATCCCCCTGTCCGCAAGGATGCCTATTGTGGGCGCGACGTGGCGTGAGTGAACCGCTGCTGGCCGATCAGCCGAATGTGCGGCGGCGGCGCAGCTCGCAACAATGTCTGCATGCTTCGTCGAGCGCAGAGCCGGAGCGGTTTCCGGCCGACGCGGCGAAGCAAGGGAGGGAACATGCAGAATGCTTTATTGTCCGTTGGACGCCGGTTCGCGGCAGGAATCGACATTACGCCGTCGGAAATCCGGATGGCGGTGGCCAGCCGCAGGCTGGCTGACGGCGCCGACGTGCGCGTTGAGCACCTGGCGGCGCAACCGCTGCCGGCGGGCGTGGTGGAGGATGGCGAAATTTTGCGGCCCGAATGCGTGTCGCGGGCATTGAGCGTATTGCGCGACAGTATGCCGATACGGCGGTCTCTCGCCGGTGTGCGATACGTGATGGCGTTGCCGCCGGCGGTGACCTACACGGGTGTGACCTCGCTTGCCGAGCTGGCGCGTCGCACGCCCGGCCTCGCTTCGGTGCAGCACGCTTGCGCCGCGTTCGACGAATTGGAGCCGGCCGTGCTGGCCGAGGCCGAACGCCTGTTTGGCGTAGATCCATCGTCGATCGTCGTCGATTGGCTCATGGCGGATCGGGACGACGATCCCGACGCGGTGACGATCACCGCCGCTTCGCGTGATTGGCTCGATATACGGATCGCCACGGCAGCGGCTGCGAACATCGTGCTCAGTACGGTAGACGGCGAGGCTGCGGCCGCACTGCGTGCGTGCCGGCTGCAGGGTGCACTCGTGTTGCCCGCCGGTTGTTGCTGGTGCGCGATATGGGTCGGCGGTGGCACTGTGTATACATGGCTGCTGCGCGGCACGATGGTGCGGCGTGAGTGGCATGCGTTATCTGGGCACCGGGGCCCGATATTGGACGCGCTGGCCTCTGACGACCTCTCGGGAGCTGTGGTGGGCGGCGAGGTTGCCGCGATCGCGGCCGCGGGACTCGATTTCGATGCGTTGCGCGGTGCGCTCGGATGCGATCCGCAGCTATTCCGGTGTGCGCCGTTTTGCCGCGCGCCGATCGCCACACAACCGTGCAGCAACAGTCCTGCGTATGCTGTCGCCTTCGGGCTCGCGATGCGCGGGGTGCTCGAATGAGTGGTGTGTCAGCGAGGGCTCGTGGCGGGCGTTGCCGCGCGGCATGTGCGTTGCTGCTTAGGGACCTTGGCGGTTTCAATCTGTTGCCCCATCGCGCGCGGCGCCGACGCAGAGTTCGTCAACGCAGAGCGTTTGGTGCTGCGTGTGCCGCGTTGGGCGGCGTTGGGGTCGCGGCGATTGTGTCGGCCGCCGCCGGACGCAATGACGTCGCGGCTGAGCAGAACCGGCAACGGCTCGAAAGTGACCTCGCGGCTGCAGCAATTCCGATGGCCGAGTACGCCAGCCTGCAGGCCGAGCTGGGTGCCTACCGCGCGTTTTGCGAGCACGCGACACAACGCGCGGTGCGTAGGGATCAGTTGCTCGCACTGCTCGACCGCCTGTCGAGAGCCGCAGCCCATGACGTGCGCCTGACCGAACTGAGTCGGCACGGCGACGAGACATTCGTCAGCGGGCAAGCCACTGGCCAGTCCGCTTTATCCGCATGGCTCAATGAATTGCGGCATGCGCCAGGCGTGGTTTCGACCAGCGTCCTGTCGTTTCGGCGCGTGCCGCCTGATCGTGAGACCGACGACACAGGTCGCACCACGCCTGCTGGCGCGTTCAACTTTACTGCGCGGTTGACCCACGCCGGTACGCGGCCGCCGATGTCGCCGCATGAGCAGCGTGTGGTTGCGCGAGGTGTGGAGCAGTCCGTCCACGCTGGAGAGGCTTCATGATGGCGCACACAATCGATGCTTCCCTATACGGCTTACGCGGCCAGGCGGCGCTGCTTGCGTCGTGTCGGGCATTGGCGAGGCCGCTAGAGCAGTGGTCGGCCATGCAGTTCCGTATCATGATGGGGGTGTTGGCCGCATTGTCGTTCGGCGGCACGCTGTACGTGTCGCAATCCTCGCACGACGAGCGCATGCGCGCCGAGGCCGTGGCAGTGGCTGGGTTGCGTGCAAAGACTGCACAAGCCCATCGGCAAGTCAGCGCGTTGCCCGCACTCAGGCGCCAGTTGGAAAAGGTGCGTGCTGTGCGGATCGATCCGGACGTCGCACAGCATATGCAACGGATCGACACGTTGGCAGCACGTGCGGGTCTATTACTCGACAGCGTCGAGCCTGTTGCCGAAGTCGCGGTGGGAGAACGCCGAGGCGAGGGGGCGCAAGCAGTCGGCCGGCAGACGGCTAGGCTGGCCGCATCCGGCGATTTTATCAGCGCGTGGTCCTTTCTCGGCTCACTGAGCACGCTGCCGGTGATCGCGGTACCCGACGAGGTCCAACTGAAAGCGGACGGTGGACAACTCTCGTTGCGCGCCCTATTGACGATATACGGAATGCGCGGTGGACCCGGTTTCGCTGCAGCTGGCTGCGGCTGCGAGTGGGTACGCGAGCCCCGCGTGCCGTTGCCGACGCGCAGCCTGGCGGCGGATGCTGTTCGCGTGCATGATGCCAGCTGGGATGCCGCTGTCGAGCGAGGCGTCGATGCTAACCGCAGGCGTGCCGGCAACTCACCTTCGCCGTTGCCACCGGATCCTTTTAGTGGGTCCCGCGCACGCCAGCCTCGCATGGCATCGGTCACGTCACCGGTGCGGATCGGCACGATATGGAGCGGGTCGCGCCGGATCACCGTAGTCGACGCGATCAAACCCCACTTGCCGGCTGCCCCAGGCGATGGCGCCGACTCGGCGGCGGGGGCAATTGCCGACGACGCAGCCTGGGAAGCCAGGCGCAGCGATCATGGACCATCGGCGCCACCAGCGGAGGGCTACGGGTGAGCAGCGTTCGACTCGACAACACGCGTCGCGTGGCGGCGCGGTGTTTCGTGGCCACACTGGGCGTTGCGCTTTTCGGGCTTGCCGGGGCGCTGGCTGACGCCCGCGCGTCGTTGGCCACAGTGCGGCCCGTGTTGCGTGCCATGGCCGAGCACGATGTTCGCATGCTACAACTGCCAAGCTCGGCGATGGCGGCGGGGGCGCCGGCAGCTCATCTTGAGCCCGTGCCGAGGGTTGCGTCCACGTCCACACCCGCGTCTACACCTACGCTTGCACCCGCGTCCGGACCTATACCCGCGCAGACGCCGTTGCCGGCGCCGAAGGCCGACGCGCGGGATGGCGCAGGGTTTTCCGCCTCCCCACCGGCCGCGCGTAGCGGCTCGCGCTCCAGCGCAAATGTGCACGATGGTGCGGACGCGGCTAGACCGATATCCTTGACTTTTCGTGACGCGGAACTGAGCACGGTACTCGGCGCCTTCGCCGAATTCACGGGATCCAACATCATCGTCAGTGACAAGGTTCGCAAAAAAGTGTCGCTGCATCTGGTCGACGTGCGATGGTCCCATGCACTGGCCGCGTTGCTGCAAGCGCACGGACTCGAAATGGAGCGACGCGGCAATGTGATATGGATCGCGCCGGCGGCCGAAATTGCGGCGCGAGAACGCGCGTTGCTGGAGGTGCACGCGAAACGATTGCAGCTGGAGCCGCTGGCTAGCCGCTTGTTCGAACTTCATTATCAGCGGGCCGAAGACGTGCGGACGATGATTTGCGCATCGGGCAGCCAGCGGCTGTTGTCCAGCCGCGGCGCGGCGAATGCCGACCCGCGTACCAATCAATTGTTCGTCACCGATGTCCCCGGCCGGCTGGCCGACATCGCGTCGCTGATCCACGCGATCGATCGGCCGACCCGGCAGGTGTTGATCGAGGCGCGGATCGTTGAGGCGGATGAGGGATTTTCCCGCGCGCTGGGTGCACGAGTCGCGATGCTCAAGCGCGACGGTGGCGATAGCCCGACATCCGGTGGCGAAGTGGCGTCTCAGGGTAGCACCGGGGCGGGACTGCGTGGGCCGATGGTCGATCTGTTGGCCGCCCCGCTTTCCGGGTTTGTGCCGGCCAGCGCGGGCATTGGACTACTGAGCGCGTCGGTATCGAGGCGGCTCGACATCGAACTGAATGCACTGGAGATGCAAGGGCGCGGCCGCGTGGTATCGAGCCCGCGCGTGATCACCGCGGATCGTTTCAAAGCCGTGGTCGAGCAGGGGGCCGAAGTACCGTACCAGACCCGTACGCAGCGGGGCAGCGCGGTACAGTTTCGGCGCGCGACGCTCAAGCTCGAAGTTGAGCCGCGCATCACGCCTCGCGGACATGTGATACTGGACCTCGACATTGCCAAAGACAGTGTCGGCTCTGAGATGTCACATGGGCCGGCGATCCATACGAAGCGGGTGCAGACGCGCGTGGAGGTTGAAAACGGCGGCACGGTTGCGATTGGCGGTATCTATTCCCAGGACGATCGGCAAGACGAGGCCCGCGTGCCCATCCTGGGTGATATTCCGCTGATCGGCGCTTTGTTTCGGCATCGGACCCGAAGTGACCGTCATAGTGAATTAATCATATTGATTACTCCCACCGTCGTCACTGGGCTGCAGGCAACCGCGTCCGGGGCGCGACGCAAGGATCTTAGCGCCACACCAGGGCCCGGCGCCGCCGAAGTGGGGCAGCGTCGGCACGCCGAAGCGGATCCTTTGCAACGTGCCGAAGCGGATCCGCTGCAGGGTAGCGAAGCAAATTCTTCTCAGGGTGCCGATGCAGATCCGCCGTAGCCTGCTGAAGCGAACTTGTTGCAGCCAACCGGGGCGAACGCACTACGACCTGCCGAGGCGGGTCCGTCACAGTTCGCCGAGCAGGACGCACAAGAAACCGAGGGGCAGCATGAAGGGTGATGCGCAAACCGTTCGCGCCGCCCGTCGCGATGCGTGTTCCGGCTCCATAAGTACGGTGGTACTGCGCTGCGGCCTCGACAAACAACAACGTTTGCAATTAAGCTGCGCGACGGACCAGTAGATTCATGTCAATGACACAGTTGCTCGACGCGACGGCAAACGCCAGCGTTTTTTTCATCGGATTGATGGGGGCGGGAAAGACGACGGTTGGCCGTGCTGTTGCCCGTCGCCTCGGACGCCCCTTCGTCGACTCCGATCACGAAATCGAAGCCCGTACGGGCGCGCGCATTCCTGTGATATTCGAGCACGAGGGGGAGGATGGCTTCCGCCACCGGGAATCGGCGATCATTGACGAGCTGACGCGCCGTCCAGGCCTAGTCCTGGCGACGGGCGGAGGCGCAGTGATGCGACCCCAAAACCGTGAGTGGCTGCATGCACGCGGTATTGTCATTTATTTGCGCGCCACGCCACATGACCTATGGCTGCGCACCCGTCGCGACAAAAATCGTCCGCTGCTGCAGACCGATGATCCGCGCGGTAAGCTGGAGTCGCTGTTCGCGTTGCGGGATCCGCTGTATCGTGAATGTGCGCATTTCGTGATTGAAACCGGACGGCCCACCGTCAATGGTCTTGTCAATATGGTACTCATGCAACTGGAACTGATCGGCATCCGCCCGCAACCCGACTGCGACGCACCGCAGGATGCTCTGCCGCCCCATGACAATGCTTGTTGAGTCGCCCCGTATGATCCATGTCGAAGTCGAACTGGGCGAGCGCGCCTACCCAATCCATATCGGTGCGGACTTGATCGACCGGGAAGCGTTGTTCGCGCCGCATATTCGTGGGACCTCGGTGGCCATTGTGACCAATGCCACGGTCGAGCCGCTGTACGGCACGCGGGTACGGGCAGCGCTTGAGCGTGCCGGCAAGCGCGTGCAGACGATCGTGCTGCCCGATGGCGAAGCGCACAAGAACTGGCAAACGCTGAACCAGATATTCGATGCGTTGCTGGGTCAGCATGCGGACCGTAAGGTGACGTTGGTCGCGCTAGGTGGCGGTGTCATCGGTGACATGACCGGCTTTGCCGCCGCATGCTACATGCGGGGCGTGCCGTTCATCCAAGTGCCGACCACGTTGCTGTCCCAGGTCGATTCGTCGGTCGGAGGCAAGACCGGCATCAATCATCCGCTCGGCAAAAATATGATCGGTGCGTTCTACCAGCCGCAAGCGGTGATCGCCGACATCGGCACGCTGGGCACGCTGCCGCAGCGCGAACGTGCCGCCGGCCTCGCTGAGGTCATTAAGACAGCGGCTATCGCGGATCCGGCATTCTTTGACTGGATCGAAGCGAATATCGACGCGTTGAATCATTGTGACGCATCGGCGCTGGCACGGGCGGTCAAGCGCTCCTGCGAGTTAAAGGCGAAGGTGGTTGCCGCCGACGAGCGCGAGGCAGGCTTGCGCGCAATACTGAATTTCGGCCATACGTTCGGTCATGCGATCGAGACCGGCCTCGGGTATGGCCAGTGGCTGCATGGCGAGGCGGTCGGTTGCGGGATGGTGATGGCCGCGGACCTGTCGGTACGGCTTGGCTTGCTGGACGAGGCTACGCGCGATCGACTGGGCCGATTGATCGGCGCAGCGCACTTGCCCACGCGCGCGCCGGCACTTGGCACGGATCGGTATGTCGAACTGATGCAGGTCGACAAGAAGGCGGACAGCGGTACGATAAAGTTCATCCTATTGAAGCGGATCGGTGACACGCTGATCACCAGTGCGCCCGATGCTGATGTGCGCGCGACACTGGCGGCGAGCGTCTGAGTTCATGCCCCAGCGTCCGAGCGGCTGAAGCAGGGCGGCAGCAGTCGTTGCTCAAGGAGTGTCGGTAAGTGAAGAGTGCATACGAAGGTCAATTTCGGCATAGGGTGCCGACATTGTGCGATCTCGAGGATCATCTGGCGCCGTATGCGGTGTCTTCACGGCTGTCCCGCGGGCGCCGCCATCCGGAACCCGCGCCGGATTCCCGGACCGAGTTCCAACGCGATCGGGACCGTATCATCCATTCGACGGCGTTCCGGCGCCTCGAGTATAAGACGCAGGTGTTCGTGAATCACGAGGGCGACCTGTTCCGCACGCGACTCACCCACAGTCTGGAAGTCGCGCAGATCGCGCGTTCGGTGGCGCGTAACCTGCGCGTCAACGAGGACTTGGTTGAAGCGATCTCGTTGGCGCACGATCTCGGGCATACGCCGTTCGGCCATGCCGGACAGGATGCGCTGAACGAATGCATGCGCGAGTTCGGTGGATTCGAGCATAATCTGCAAAGTCTGGCAGTCGTTGATGAGTTGGAGGAGCACTATGGCGGATTCAACGGCCTGAATCTGTGCTTTGAGACCCGCGAGGGTATTTTGAAGCACTGTTCGCGTGAAAACGCGCGGCGCTTGGGCGAGCTAGGCGAGCGCTTTCTGCGCGGGCGCCAACCTTCCATCGAGGCGCAGATCGCCAACCTTGCCGACGAAATCGCGTACAACAATCATGATATCGACGATGGGTTGCGCTCGGGACTGCTGGCCCTGGAGCAGCTCGATACGGTCGAACTGTGGCGTGAGCATCATGCATTGGCGAGGCAGGCCCATCCGACATTGGATGGGCGGCGGCTAATCCACGAAACAATACGGCGGATCATCAATACGTTGATCGTCGATTTGATCGGCGCGACGGCTGAACGCCTGGCGATGGCGAGGCCAGACTCGGTCGATGCGGTTCGCGCATCGGCGCCGCTGGTCGCGCACAGTGACGCGATCGCGGCGCAAGCGCGCGAACTCAAACAGTTCCTGCTTCACAACCTGTATCGCCATTATCGTGTGATGCGCATGGCGAATAAGGCGCGTCGCGTGGTCGTGGGGTTGTTCGATGCGTTCCGAGACGATCCGCGCTTGCTGCCGCCTGATTACCAGCGCGATGATGCGGCGACGCAGGCTAGACTCATAGCGCATTACATCGCCGGGATGACGGATCGGTATGCGCTGAAAGAATATCGCCGTTTGTTCGTCATCGACGACGGCTAAACTCCCACGCTTGCCTTCCCTGCGCGTCGACTTGCGCTGCTTTCACCTTTGTTCAAGTGAGGAATGCAAGGTGGCCGATTGGCCTTATCCGCGCGTGGTCGCGCACCGGGGTGGTGGTACGCTGGCGCCGGAAAATACACTAGCGGCGATCCGCGTCGGCGCGGAGCTGGGGCTCAAGATGGTTGAGTTCGATGCTAAGTTGTCCGCCGACGAAGTGGTTTTCCTGCTGCATGACGATACAGTGAACCGGACCAGCGACGGCCGGGGTGCTGCGCAGCGCAAACAGTACACGGCGATTGCCCGGTTGGATGCCGGCAGCTGGTTCGACGGGCGTTTCCGTGGTGAACGGATGCCGACGCTGCAGCAGGCGAGCGAGTGCTGTAGCGCGCTGGACTTGGCCGTCAACGTCGAAATTAAACCGTGTCCGGGGCGCGAAACCTTGACTGGGCGCCTCGTGGCAGGCGAAGTGGCGCGATGGTGGGCGGGCGCCACGCCGCCGGCGCTGCTCTCGTCGTTTTCCCTCGAGGCGCTGTACGGCGCGCGCAACGTGGCGGCGCAACTACCTCGCGGCTGGTTGGTCGGCGCCATGCCGGCGAACTGGCGCGAGCATGCCCGTGCGCTCGGCTGTGTCTCATTGCACGTGGACCACCGCCAGTTAACTGCCGCACGTGTTGCGCAGATCAACGAAGCCGGCTTGCGCGTCCTTGCCTACACCGTCAATATGCCGGAACGCGCCCGCGAACTTGTCGAGTGGGGCGTCGATACGATCTGTACAGACCGCATCGACTTGATCGGCGCGAACTTCTTCGGCTAGGGCGACGCGCTTGCGCCGCGCCACGCACGGCGAGCCCCCTACGTTGAGCCGGTAATTCGCATACCGTAGGAAGATGCCGTACTACGTAAGAGGTTGGCACCGTGGAGGTACGCCACCCGTCGGTGGAAATATCGGTCCGTCAATGTGGCGTGTACCAGCATCACGATGCCGCGCCGCTAAGCGCGTCCCAGTAACAAACCCAGCAGCAACGCCGCGCCGGCAGCTGCAGCGACGGCCTGCCATGGGCGCTCATGGACATATTCGTCCGCCCCGCCCCATGCGGCCTGCGCGCGGCGTTTCACGTTCTCCTGGACATCCCCCAAGCGTGAGCGCGTGGCTTCGATCTTGTCCCGCAATTGCTGGCGCAAAATCTCGACATCGGCTTGAGTACTGTCCGTTAGCGTATTTTCCAATTCGGACAACAGCTCACGTACTTCAGCGCCGGCGTCCTGCACGGCATGGCGCCCATGGTGTGCGATACGCTGCGCGTGGCGACCGGTCTTGTCGAACGAATCCTCTAGCGCCTGGCGTGTATTTTCCAAATTTGTCATTCCAGCTTTCTCCAGATAGTGTCGAAATGTTCGACGGTGTTGCAAAAAAGCCACTCTTGGTGGCACGCGACGTGCGTAGATGCACTGAACAGCGGTGGCGTGCGCGCGTCGATACGCCACGTTAGATTGGTCCTGCGACCCCCGATTGGCTTCTTGACGGCGGTGGCAGTACGCAATGCGGCTGTCAGTGCCGACACAGTGAAGCACATTGCAGGCCAACCCGGAGGTTGTTGGCGCCGTGCCGATTAAGGCTGGTGATAGCTGCGCCGGTCAAGACGGGCATTACGGAAGTAGGCGGTGCGCGGGT
This sequence comes from Mycetohabitans sp. B3, assembly GCF_021498065.1. Lineage (NCBI taxonomy): Bacteria > Pseudomonadati > Pseudomonadota > Betaproteobacteria > Burkholderiales > Burkholderiaceae > Mycetohabitans > Mycetohabitans sp. B3. The sequence continues at coordinate 37,922 of NZ_JAHLKN010000017.1, forward strand.
CCAGGCAGGTGGCGCGCAGTTAGACAGCGTGCGGAGCTAGATAGCACGCGGAGCTAGACAGCGCGCGGGGCAGGTACTACGGAGGCCAGCGTTGCACGGGCCAAAGCGGGCGGTACAGCTGCAAGCGCCGCTCCCGGGGTGGAAGAATGTCAGCATGGCTTCCCCCCGGCGCGTTGAGCGTCAGAAGCGGTAGCCGACGTTTAGGAACGTGACGAGCGGATTCAGCTTGATGCGCGTGTGGCTCGTGACGTTACGCACGCCAACCGGTGTTTGCGCGACGCTATGCAGTGTGGCATCGGTTGAAAATGGCAGGAACGATACGGAAAAGCTGGCGAAAATGTGCTTGTTGAAGTTGTACGCGAAACCGGCGTTGAACACTGGCGCCCATGCGCTGTCTACGTCCACAGAGGTCGGGCCATGCAACTGTTGCGACACAAACGTTGGATTCGTGATCCGCGCGTTGGTGAACCAGATGTAGCTTACGCCGATTCCGACAAACGGACGAAACGCAGCATCCGCATTGCGGAAGTAGTATTTGAAGACGAGCGCGGGACTCCATTGCCGTGCCTCTCCGAGTTTGCCGTACGAGGCGAGGGTGCCGCCGCCACGCAGGTCGAATTTGGGCGGAATGCCCGCATCGGCTTGGACGGCGAAATTGTCAGTGATGAAGTACCCTGTGGAGAGGCCAAAAGTATCGGAGGAGCCGATACTAGCGCTCGAACCAAGGACCGCGATGTTGACGGGGGAGCCGCCGACGTTCGTGATTTTCAGTACGTCGCTGCTGTCTTGCGGCGCAAGATGGAACCAACCGGCTGCCATATAGGCGCTGCCAGCCGTTTGAGCATGTGCCTGATTGAAGCAGCAAGCAATAGCCGCGAGCCCTGGAATGGCTTTGATGATGTGTATTAATTGCACTGTGCTCCTCCATTTTTTTTAAAGTCCACCCATTATGCAGACAACGTTTCAAACGAACCATAGTCCTGCGTTAGAGCATTTTCCCTAAAGCTGGACGCAGCTGGCTTTGCACGCCGCGTCGTGCGCGAGCGCCGCGGGATGATTGACTCCTGTGGGTATACACCAAGTGCGATCTAAACGGAAATTCCTGCAATGGCCCGGTTAGCACGTCTTTATGTCCCCGACCAGCCGCAGCACGTAATACTGCGAGGCATCGATCACCAGCCTGCTTTCGTCGATGACGAGGATTATGCGCTGTTTGTTGAATGCCTGAAAACAGCATCACGCGACCACCAGCTTGCGGTCCACGCGTACGTCCTGATGCCATCGGCGGTGCAGTTGCTGGCGACGCCGCGCGAGGAGTCCAGCCTTCCCAAAGCGATGCAGGCCGTGGGTAGGCGCTACGTCGCGCACTTCAACCGTCGCTATGGACGACGCGGTACGCTGTGGGAAGGGCGTTACCGCGCCACGGTGTTCGAAGCAGAACAGTATTTTATGCTGTGCAGCCGGCTGGTGGAACTCAGTCCGGTGCGCGAGCGCCTCGTTTCTTCTGTTGACGCGTATCGGTGGTCCAGCTATCGACACCACGTTGGCCTCGTACTCGATCCGTTGATTACCGACCATCCGCTGTATTGGGCGCTGGCCAATACGCCGTTCGAGCGCCAGCACGCATACAAACAGCTGTGTGAGCAGGCGTTGGATGAAAACGCAGTCAATGAGTTGCAGCAGGCCACGCTCAAGGGGTGGGTGCTGGGGAGCGAAAGTTGGCGTGACTGGGCGGCCCGGCAGGCGAACCGCCGCGTGTCACCGTTGCCGCGTGGACGCCCTCGTAAGATGCGGGACGACGATGGTCAGGGGGCGGCCGGTGCGCAGCCGCCTGGTGCAGAGGCCGGAGGCGAGGCCTCGACTGCTGCGCGTCCGCCAGGTGATGTGCCGTCGTCGGAGGCAGGTCGCCCAGGCGAGGCAGGGCCGGGTAATGGGCCGTGCGCACGGAACACGCAGCCGGGGCGGGCCACGACCGGCCTCGGCGCTGCTGACACGGGGGCGAGCAATGGCGCTTCGGCACGGGCATCGGGGGAGGGACCGGCCAATGGTAGTTCGGAAACGGATCCTCCCACTTCAACGTAGGGCGCCCCTTTCAGCGGCGGCTCCATCAGCAGCAACTCGCTTAGTGGTGGCTACTGATGGTTTCTCGGTCGCGGCGTTACGTCCGATATTTCTATATCGAGTAGTCCCTTGTCGGTTGGTTTCGCATGGGCCGCCTCCATGGGGTAGCTTACATAAGTCAGCCTACATGAGGTAGCTTACATAAGTCAGCCTACATGAGGTAGCCGACATGGGCGGTCCATTTCGAGAAGTTGTCTCCTCGGGCGTTTCCCCTCCGACACTCCCCTCTTCGGTATCCCCCCTCCGGCTCCTACTCGAGCGGCACGGTAGCCTTGGACCGAGCGTACGACGTACAGGCCCGTAATGATGCATTAAATGCAGAACGGCCAGAGGTAGAGGTGGTGCGTTTGGGTTGTCACGCGGACGCTGTCCTGATCGGCGAAGCAGGCACACTAAGGTGTATTGGGGCGCGTCACATTGATATGGAACCAATTTATTAAAATAAAAATGGACACAAATATTATAGGGGACGTATCAGTCTATTTTTATTGGCGTCCTATTGATTCGTCGCGTATATTTGATTTCCAGCTGATTCATCGCTTCCGTGTCCACAAGTCGCGGCCGCTCCTGATCCAGCCGACATGCGCCGAAAACACTCGCAGCGACAGCGACGCAGCGCTCAAGCGCGAGTTTTCCGGCCGGTTGCATGGCCAATCACAATCACGGTGTCCCCATGAAAGACGCAACACAACCGACCGTCGGCCAGGGCTTGCCCGAAGCACAAGGCCTGTACACGCCAGAAAACGAACATGATGCGTGTGGCGTCGGCTTTGTGGCCCACATCAAGGGTCGCAAACGCCACGAAATCGTGGAGCAGGGTCTGAAAATTCTCGATAACCTGGATCACCGCGGCGCGGTGGGCGCGGATCCGCTGATGGGCGACGGCGCCGGCATCCTGATCCAAATTCCGGATGCGTTCTATCGCGAGGAGATGGCGCGGCAGGGTGTGACGTTACCGCCGTGCGGCGAGTACGGCGTTGGCATGATTTTTCTGCCCAAGGAGCACGCATCGCGCCTGGCTTGCGAACAGGAACTCGAGCGCACGGTCAAGGCCGAGGGGCAAGTGGTACTTGGCTGGCGCGACGTGCCAGTTGACGGCACGATGGAAATGTCGCCGATGGTGAAGGCCAGCGAGCCGGTGATCCGCCAAATCTTCATTGGTCGTGGCAAGGACATCATGGTCACCGACGCGCTTGAGCGCAAGCTGTACGTGATCCGCAAGACGGCCAGCCACCGTATCCAGGCGCTCAAGCTCAAGCATGGCAAGGAGTATTTCGTGCCGTCGATGTCGGCGCGCACGGTTGTCTACAAGGGGCTGCTTCTGGCGAGGCAGGTGGGGATCTACTATCGCGATCTGCAGGACGCGCGGGTTGTGTCGGCGCTTGCGTTGGTGCACCAGCGTTTCTCGACCAACACGTTCCCGGCGTGGGAGTTGGCGCACCCGTATCGGTTGATTGCGCACAACGGTGAAATCAACACGGTCAAGGGCAACGTCAACTGGCTGAACGCGCGCACCGGGGCCATCGCGAGCCACGTGCTCGGCGCTGATCTGCCTAAGCTGTGGCCGCTAATCTACCCGGGACAGTCCGATACAGCCTCGTTTGACAACTGCCTCGAATTGCTGGTGATGGCGGGCTATCCGCTGGCGCACGCGGTGATGATGATGATTCCGGAGGCGTGGGAGCAGCACGCGCTGATGGATGAGAATCGCCGCGCGTTCTACGAATATCACGCGGCGATGATGGAGCCGTGGGACGGTCCGGCGGCGATCGCATTCACCGACGGTCGTCAGATCGGCGCGACGTTGGATCGCAACGGCTTGCGTCCGGCGCGCTACCTCATCACCGATGATGACATGGTGATCATGGCGTCCGAGGCCGGCGTGCTGACAATCCCCGAGTCCAAGATCGTCAAGAAGTGGCGCCTGCAGCCGGGCAAGATGTTCTTAATCGACATGGAGCACGGCCGCATCATCGATGACAAGGAACTGAAAGACAATCTGGCGAACGCGAAACCGTACAAGAGCTGGATCGACGCGGTGCGCATCAAGCTGGACGCAATCGAGCCGAAGTCGGAGGACGTTGTGGCGGCGGCTGAGCCGCAGGGTGCGCCGGTGTTGTTGGACCGGCAGCAGGCGTTCGGCTATACGCAGGAGGACATTAAGTTCCTGATGGCGCCGATGGCGCAAGCCGGCGAAGAGGCGATCGGCTCGATGGGCAATGACTCGCCTCTCGCAGTGATGTCGAACAAGAACAAGACGCTGTACCACTACTTCAAGCAGTTGTTCGCGCAGGTCACGAATCCGCCGATTGACCCGATTCGCGAGAACCTGGTGATGTCATTGGTGTCGTTCATCGGGCCGAAGCCGAACCTGCTCGATACGAACAACATCAACCCGCCGATGCGGCTGGAAGTGTCGCAACCGGTGCTCGACTTCAAAGATATCGCGAAGATCCGTGCAATTGGCGAGTACACCGGTGGTAAGTTCAGTTCCTACGAATTGACTATCTGCTATCCGGTCGCGTGGGGCAAGGCCGGTATCGAGGCGCGCCTGGCGTCGCTGTGTGCTGAGGCAGTCGATGCTGTGCGCTCCGGCTACAACATCTTGATCGTATCGGATCGCAAGACCGACCGGGACAATGTCGCGATCCCGGCGTTGCTCGCGACCTCGGCGATTCACAGTCACCTGGTGGCGCATGGGTTGCGCACGAGTACGGGCCTGGTGGTCGAGACCGGTTCCGCGCGCGAGGTTCATCACTTCGCGCTGCTCGCCGGTTATGGCGCTGAGGCGGTGCACCCTTATCTGGCGCTCGAGACGCTGGTGGCGATGTCCAGCGGCCTGCCGGGCGCGCTGTCGGCCGACAAGGCCATCCAAAATTTCACGAAGGCGGTCGGCAAGGGCCTGCAGAAGGTCATGTCGAAGATGGGCATCTCAACCTACATGTCGTACACCGGCGCGCAGATCTTCGAGGCGGTGGGCTTGTCCAGCGAACTGGTCGCCAAGTACTTTAAGGGCACCGCATCCAGCGTTGGCGGCATTGGCTTGTTCGACGTGGCGGAAGAGGCGATCCGCCTGCATCGCGATGCATTCGGTGACAACCCGGTTCTCGCGACGATGCTTGACGCTGGCGGCGAGTACGCGTACCGCGTGCGTGGCGAAGACCACATGTGGACGCCCGACGCGATTGCGAAGCTGCAGCATTCGGCGCGCAGCAACTCGTATCAGACGTATAAGGAGTACGCACATATCATTAACGACCAGACCCGCCGTCACATGACGTTGCGCGGCCTGTTCGAGTTCAAGGTCGATCCTGCCAAGGCCATTTCGCTCGATGAAGTCGAGCCGGCCAAGGAGATCGTCAAGCGCTTTGCAACCGGTGCGATGTCGCTTGGCTCAATCAGTACCGAGGCGCATGCGACCTTGGCAATCGCGATGAACCGCATCGGCGGCAAGTCCAACACCGGCGAAGGCGGCGAGGACGAGCGTCGGTACCGCAATGAGCTGCGTGGCATCTCGATCAAGAATGGGGATACGCTCGGCTCGGTCATTGGTGAAGAGGCGGTCGTCGTCGATATTCCGTTGCGCGATGGCGATTCGCTGCGCTCGAAAATCAAGCAGGTCGCATCGGGTCGTTTCGGCGTGAGCGCCGAGTACCTAAGCTCGGCCGACCAGATCCAGATCAAGATGGCTCAGGGCGCCAAGCCGGGCGAAGGGGGTCAGCTGCCCGGACACAAGGTGTCGGCGTACATCGGCAAGCTGCGCTACTGCGTGCCGGGTGTCGGGCTGATTTCCCCGCCGCCGCACCACGATATCTATTCGATCGAGGACCTCGCGCAGCTGATCCACGACCTGAAGAACGCCAACCCGCGCGCTGGCGTATCGGTGAAGCTCGTCTCTGAAGTCGGCGTGGGCACGGTGGCGGCGGGCGTGGCCAAGGCCAAGGCCGACCACGTTGTGATCGCGGGCCACGATGGCGGTACGGGCGCATCGCCGTTGTCGTCGATTAAGCACGCCGGCACGCCGTGGGAGTTGGGCCTGGCCGAGACGCAGCAGACGCTGGTGCTCAACAAGCTGCGCGGCCGGATCCGCGTGCAGGCCGACGGACAGATGAAAACCGGCCGCGATGTCGTGATCGGCGCGCTGCTGGGCGCCGACGAGTTTGGCTTTGCGACGGCGCCGCTGGTCGTCGAAGGCTGCATCATGATGCGCAAGTGCCATCTGAACACGTGCCCCGTGGGCGTCGCGACGCAGGACCCGGTGTTGCGCGCGAAGTTCCAGGGCCAGCCCGAGCACGTGGTGAACTTCTTTTTCTTCGTGGCCGAGGAAGTGCGCGAAATCATGGCGCAGCTCGGGATTCGCCGCTTCGACGAACTGGTCGGTCGGGCCGATTTGCTCGATACGAAAAAGGGCATCGCGCATTGGAAGGCGCGTGGTCTCGATTTTTCGCGGATCTTTCATATGCCTGAGGCGGGCGCCGAGGTGGCGCGCCGGCACGTCGATACGCAGGACCATGGCCTGGACCGGGCATTGGATCATGTGTTGATCGACAAGGCGAAGGCGGCGATCGACAACGGTGAGCATGTGTCGTTCATTCAACCGGTGCGTAACGTGAATCGCACGGTCGGCGCGATGCTCTCAGGGGTGATCGCGCGCAAGTATGGGCACGATGGCCTGCCGGACGATACGATTCACATCCAGTTCAAGGGGACGGCGGGACAAAGTTTCGGCGCATTCCTAGCGCGCGGCATCACGCTGGACCTGGTCGGCGACGGCAACGACTATGTGGGCAAGGGGCTCTCGGGTGGACGCATCATTGTGCGTCCGACCAATGACTTCCGCGGCAAGTCAGAAGAGAACATCATTTGCGGCAACACCGTCATGTATGGCGCGATTAAGGGCGAGGCGTACTTCCGGGGCGTTGCGGGTGAGCGCTTCTGCGTGCGCAACTCCGGTGCGACGGCGGTCGTTGAGGGCACCGGCGACCACGGTTGCGAGTACATGACCGGCGGCACCGTCGTCGTGCTCGGCGAGACCGGCCGCAACTTCGCGGCGGGCATGTCGGGAGGCGTCGCGTACGTGTTTGATCCGGGCAACACGTTCGCGACCCAATGTAATCAGGCGATGGTCGCGCTTGAGCCGGTGCTGCAGCAGGCCGAGCAAGAGCGCACTGTTGATCCGGCACTGTGGCATCAGGACCAGACCGACGAGGCGTTGCTCAAGGGGCTAATCGAGCGCCACTTCGAGTTCACCGGGTCGCCGCGCGCCAAGGCGCTGCTCGAGAACTGGGATACGTCGCGGCGTCAGTTCGTCAAGGTGTTTCCAATCGAGTACAAGCGTGCCTTGGCCGACATCGGTGCCAAGAAGAAGGCGGCGAGCGCGCCGAGCCTAGCGGCCTGACGGCTTGCGCACCGACGCGACGGCGGATGCGCCGGCAAGTCAACGCACGACAGCCCCGCCGCGGTGCAGCGGGCTGCCCCTCAATAGGTATTGGTTAAGAGAAGCTCATGGGCAAGGCAACCGGTTTTCTCGAATATGAACGCCGCCACGAGGCGTATGAACTCCCGTTAGAACGCGTGAAGCACTGGAAGGAATTCGCGCATGCGCTGACCGACGAGGACGCAAAAATCCAGGGCGCACGCTGCATGGATTGCGGCATTCCGTTCTGCAATAATGGCTGTCCGGTAAACAACATCATTCCGGACTTCAACGACCTCGTGTTTCGCCAGGACTGGAAGCAGGCGATCGAGGTGTTGCACTCGACGAACAATTTTCCAGAGTTGACCGGCAGGATCTGCCCCGCGCCGTGCGAGGCCGCCTGTACGCTGAATATCAACAGCGACGCGGTGGGCATCAAATCGATCGAGCGCGCGATCATCGACAAGGCGTGGAGCGAAGGATGGGTCGCGCCGCAAGTGCCCAAGCTGAAGACCGGTAAGAAGATCGCGGTGGTGGGATCCGGGCCCGCCGGGCTGGCCGCCGCGCAGCAGCTGGCGCGAGCCGGTCATGAGGTAACGGTGTTCGAGAAAAACGACCGGATTGGCGGCCTGCTGCGCTACGGCATCCCCGACTTCAAACTGGAGAAGTGGCAGATCGACCGCCGCATGCGTCAGATGGAGGCCGAAGGCGTGACGTTCCGTACTGGCGTGTTCATTGGCAAGGAGCCGTTGCCGACGACGATCAACAATGCGGCGAAGGACACCCTGTCGCCGGACGAATTGCGCGAACAATTCGACGCAATCGTGATGGCGGGCGGTGCCGAAACGCCGCGTGACTTACCGGTGCCGGGCCGCGAGTTGGCTGGTATCCACTTCGCGATGGAATTCCTGCCGCAGCAGAACCGGGTCAACGCTGGCGACAAGCTCGCGGATCAGTTGCTCGCCAAAGACAAGCACGTGGTCGTGATTGGCGGCGGAGACACCGGGTCGGACTGTGTCGGCACGTCGAACCGGCACGGCGCGAAGCGTGTCACGCAGTTCGAATTGCTGGCGCAGCCGCCGCAGGAGGAGGACAAGCCTCTCGTGTGGCCGTACTGGCCGATCAAGCTGCGCACGTCGTCGTCGCATGAGGAAGGTTGCGAGCGCGATTGGTCGGTCGCGACCAAGCGTTTCGAGGGCAGCAGAGGCAAGGTCGAAAAGCTGATCGCTGCGCGCGTCGAGTGGAGGGACGGCAAGATGCAGGAGGTGCCCGGTTCCGAGTTCGAAATGAAAGCAGACCTGGTACTGCTTGCGATGGGCTTCACGCAGCCGGCGGCAGCGATGCTCAATGCGTTCGCCGTTGACAAGGATCAGCGCGGCAACGTGCGGGCTGGCACCGACGGCGAGCGTGCGTATCACACGTCGGTCGACAAGGTGTTTGCTGCTGGCGACGTGCGTCGGGGGCAGTCGCTGGTAGTTTGGGCCATTCGCGAAGGTCGCCAATGCGCGCGCGCGGTGGACGCGTTCCTGATGGGGGGCTCGGAGTTGCCGCGCTGAGTTTGAGTCGGGCGTAGCAGGGCGGCTTTGCCGTAGGGGATCATCGATGGATGTCAGACTGCAGCGTTGCTTTGTTGCACTCATTCCCGACTCCGGCGCTCTCGATGCCATCGACGCATGGCGCGCTCCATGGCGCGCCGGTCATATGGCAGGCGTCAGATGGACGCCGCGTGAGCAGATTCATCTGACCATACGGTTTGTTGGCGCACTGACGCCGAGCGGGGGAAAACGGCTGATCGACGAATGGCCGACGCTGACGCCGGTGCCGGACAGGCTGCCCACCTCGCATGCCGCGATACTGCCCAGCGCCAGGCGGGCGCGCGTGTATGCGCTTGAACTGATCAGCGCGCCGGCGTTCCTCGCGTGGGCGGCTCGCGTCGACGTGCTGCTGGAGCGGGTCGGTGTGCCCGCCGCTGCGCGGCCGTTGCGGCCGCATCTGACCCTAGCCAGGCTGCGCGGCGATCCGCCCGCGCCGACGCATGATTTCGAAGCGGTGCGTCCCGTGCCGCCGTTGATCACCTTTGCTACGCTGGCGTTGGTCAGCAGCACGCTGACGCCGGCCGGATCACGCTACGCGACGCTCGCGGCGGTTCCGGCCGGGCGCAGCCAGGCGTGACTGCGCTATGCGCGCGTGGGGCACAGCCGTTATCACGCTGCCGCACGTCAGTTATCGCGTACCACTTCGATTGTTTTGTCATGCATCGCTTGCACGGACTCCCGGTGCGCGACACTGACGATGGCCGCGTGAGCTAAACGTTGCGTCAGCACGTGGTACAGCGCCGCCTCGGTGTCGAGGTCGAGCGCGCTGGTCGCCTCGTCAAGGAACAGGAAATCGGGCTTTTGCAACAGCACGCGGGCGATCGCCAGGCGTTGCTGTTCGCCTGGCGACAGTACGCGCTCCCAATGGTCGCTCACGCCGAGCTTATCGACTAGTTCGCCCAGCCGGCAGGCGCGCAGCACGTCGGCACAGTCCGCGTCGGTGAACGCGTCAGCCGCCGCCGGATAGCACAGCGCGCCCTTGAGTGTGCCGATTGGCACGTAGCTTTTCTGCGGCGCGAACATCACCCGTGCGTTGACGGGCATCTCGATGGTGCCGCTGCCAAATGGCCATAGGCCGGCCAGCGAGCGCAGCAGTGTGCTTTTGCCGGAGCCCGACGCGCCTCGCACTAGCACCCGCGAGCCGGGCGCGATGGCAAACGAGCCGATCGTCGACAGCGGCGTGCCATCCGGGCGCATCAGGCGCAGCGCCTGCACGCGCAATACCGTTGTATCGGCCATCCTCGTGTGAATGCCGCCGTGTTCGGTGGCCCGCGACGTCGACTCGAGCAACTGCGGCTGCGCCATAATGCGCCGGAATTCCTTGAGCCGGTTAGTCACAGCGCGCCATGCGGCCAGCGTCGAGTAGCTGCTGATGAACCATGAGAACGAGCTGCTGACGGTACCGAACGCGCCGATTATCTGCTGATAACCGCCGTAGCTGACCGCCTTCGCGAAGTATTTCGGCGCGGCGGCAATGAACGGGAACACAATGGCCAGTTGCGAATAGCTGACCACGACTAGGTTCAGACGCCGCGTATAGCGCATGATCATCCGCCAATTGTCGCGAATGTGCCCGAAGGCGCCTTGCAGCGCTTTTTCCTCGGAGCGCTCGCCCTCGTACAGGGCAATCTGGTCCGCATTCTCGCGCAATCGGATCAACGAGAAACGAAAATCCGCTTCGACCCGTTGTTGTTGGTAGTTGATCGACACGAGTGGATGGTTGACGCGATGCGTGACATACGAGCCGATCACCGCGTAGAGCAAGGCGGTCCACACCATGTAGCCGGGTAGTGTCACATCGGTGCCAAACACGGTGAAGCTGAGCGGGCCGGCCAAGTGCCACAGGACATGGCTGAACCACAGCAACGTGACGGACGTGGATAGGAAATCCAGCGAGAGCGCCAGCGTCGTGTTCGCCAGTTCCTGTAGGTCCACTGAAACCCGCTGGTCCGGGTTATCGGCGAGCTTGTCGCGCTCAATCCGATAGTACGCACGGCCCGACAGCCACTCGTGCATGTATTGCGTGGTGAGCCACTGGCGCCAGCGAAATTCCAGCATCTGCCGGAAGTATGTCCGGTATGAACCGAGCAGGATCATCGCCATCGCGATCGTGGTAAATTGCAGCAGCGAGTGCTTGAACACCGGATAGTTGTACTGCTGGATCGAGTCGAAGAACACACGCTGCCATGTGTTGAACCATGCGTTGACTGCCACCATGGTCATGTTTATCGCGACCACAAGCGCGAGCAGTCCCCAGGCGATCCACTTTTCGTCTGACACCCAATACGGTTTGATCAGGCTCCACGTGGTAATACGCTCGTTGTTGCCTGATGCGGGTTGATTCATAGGGTTCCTCAAATGTAGGGTTCCTCAAATCGGTCCATTCATCGGTGCGCCGCTGCGTCGCACTGTCGCGGGCGTCGCGACGGTGACCGACTCGTGTCAGTACGGATTGTTCCGGCTACCGCTTAATTCCGGCTTAAGGCGCGTGGCGGCGCACGCTCCGGCAGCGGCGATTGCGCGACATTGTGCCAGAGCAACGAATTGCGGCCCGCAGCGGTTTTGTGATTTAATAAAAAGAGTTTCTTCGCACCCGATCCGGGTAATATCGGCGCGGGAAGTTTCCGATTCTGTCTTGCCGTGAGGGAGCGGACGTGCCTGCCGGCGCGCCACTGTGGTTAGGCCCCGCACGTGAATCTCGCCGGTTTCGTCCTTGTACCCCGATTCCCGTACATAGGATTCGATTGCCGTGCACCAAACCGACCCCTTTTCAAAAACCGCGTGCCACGCGGCGCCGACGCCCGATGTCGCAGTCTTGGGCGGTGGCTTGTCCGGTCGTCTCATTGCGTGGCGGCTCGCGCGTGCGGGCCATCGCGTCGCGCTGTATGAGCAAGGCGAGCCGAGCGGACGCAGTGCGGCAGCGTGGGTCGCCGCGGCCATGCTCGCGCCGCTGGCCGAAGCTGCCAGTGCCGAGCCGTTGCTGGTGGAGCTGGGCGTCGCGTCGCTCGAGCGCTGGGCCGAATGGCTGCCGCAGTTGCCACAACCGGTATTCTTTCAGCGCAACGGCACGCTGATTGTTTGGCATGCGGCCGATCGCGCCGAATGGCCATTGTTCGAGCAGCGCGTGCGTGTGAACGCGCCCATGACGATGCTGCGCGACGGCATTGTCGCACTGCACGGCGCTCAGGTCACGCAAGCCGAGCCGGCGCTTGGTACGCGCTTTCATGACGCGCGCCTGCTGCCTGGCGAGGGACAACTGGACAATCGGCAGTTGCTGGCGGCGCTGGGGGCCGCGCTCGACGAGTTGCATGTCGACACGCATTGGCATACCTGCGTGCGCGAGGATGCCTTGCCTGCTGCCGCTCTGGTGATCGATTGCCGTGGACTGGGTGCGAAACGGGCCTGGTCCGGTCTGCGCGGTTTGCGGGGCGAAGTCGCGCGGGTCCATGCGCCGGGCATTGGTTTGAGTCGGCCGGTGCGTCTGCTGCATCCGCGCTATCCGTTGTATATCGCGCCCAAGCAGGACGATCACTATGTGATCGGGGCTACCGAGATCGAGGGCGAGGATATGTCGCCGGTGAGCGTGCGCTCGGCGCTCGAGTTGTTGTCGGCGGCCTATTCGCTGCATCCCGCCTTCGGCGAGGGCCGGATCCTCGAGTTGAATGCGCATTGCCGGCCCACACTGCCGGACCATCGTCCTGCGCTGTCGTGGGATGGCGCGTCGGTGTTGCGCGTCAATGGCCTGTACCGCCACGGCTATATGATTGCGCCTGAGGTGGTGTGCGAAGCCGTGGCGCTCGCGCACGCGTTGCTCGATGCTCAGGTGCGAGATCCGGACGGTTTCGACGCATGGCGTGCCGCCTCTCGCTGGCCGATGCTTTACCGTGCGGCTGCGCTGCAGCCGTGCTTGACTGATGCATGAACCATGGATATCCAGATCAACAACCAATCTTTCTCGTTGCCCGACGATGCGCGCCTTGCTGACGCGCTGGCTTCATATGGTGCAGTGCCGCCGTACGCGGTCGCGATCAACGGCGAATTCGTGCCGCGCGCGCAGCATCCAGCGCGTGCGCTCACGCAAGGTGACCGAATCGACGTCGTAAAGCCTGTGGCAGGCGGATGACGCATTGGCGGCATGCCACGCGAGCCGACAACCTGACCTATGAGGCACTGAAATTGACGGAGATAATGATGAATTCGCATTCCACCGCCGACGCGCTGATCCTGTACGGACAGCCCTTCACAAGCCGGCTGTTGCTCGGCACGTCGCGCTATCCGTCGCTGCATGCGCTGGAGGCCTCGCTCGTGGCCGCGCGGCCCGCGATGGTCACCGTCGCGCTGCGGCGCCAGTTGGCCGCGCAGGGCGACGCCGACGTCGGTTTTTTTGACGCGCTGAAGCGCCGGGGTGCCGCGCTGCTGCCTAACACCGCCGGCTGCCATGCCGTGAAAGAGGCGGTGACGACCGCGCAGATGGCCCGCGAAGTGTTCGAGACTGACTGGATCAAACTCGAGCTGATTGGGGACGACTACACGTTGCAACCGGATCCGGTCGGTTTGATCGAGGCGGCCGACATCCTCGTGCGGGACGGCTTTAAGGTATTACCGTATTGCACGGAAGACCTCGTCGTCGCGCGGCGACTGCTCGACGTTGGCTGCGAGGCGTTAATGCCGTGGGGCGCCCCGATCGGCACCGGCAAGGGGGTGGTGAACCCGTATGGGCTCAAGCTGCTGCGCGAGCGCCTGACGGACGTACCGCTGATCGTCGACGCAGGGCTGGGTGTGCCGTCGCACGCGTGTCAGGTGATGGAGTGGGGGTTCGACGCCGTGCTGCTCAACACGGCGGTGTCGCAGGCGGCGCGGCCCGAGGCGATGGCACGGGCATTCGCGAACGCGGTGGATGCGGGTCGCGAAGCGTACTTAGCCGGGCCGATGCTGGAGCGCGACAGCGCGCACGCGAGTACGCCGGTGGTCGGCATGCCGTTCTGGCACCAGGACGGCTATCGCACGCCGGAAGGCGCTGCCGTCCCGCCCTCGGATGAGCGGGTGTGAGCAGTCCCTTCCCGTGGGGACGCGAGGTTTTTTACCCGCCCGCAGACGAACTGCTGGAGGCGGCCGAGCGGATCCGCGCACGGCTGGGTGATTGGCCGCGCGCCTGCCTGCCTATGCGTATCTGTCTCGCGCCGCCGCCGCAGCCAGGGCCCGGTGACGTGATCGTGGCGACCGATGCACAGCCGCATGCGGCCGATGCCGCGCGCTGGGTGGCTGCCGGTGCCACGGTACTGGACGCGTCGGCGCGTGCTATGCGGTTGCATCAGGGCGATGCGGTTCGCACGTTGGAGGCCGCACCTTGCGACGACTGGATCGCGGCGTTCGCCGCGTTCATCGATTGTGGCTGCGCGCCGCACGATGCGTTGTGTCTCGCCCTGGCGTGGCGGCAGGGCGACGAGCATGCGCAGGATCCATGGCCGTGCGACTTGTCGCGCTTTCCGCGCGTGCGGGGGTTGCCCGATGCGCCGGTGCAGCCGTTCGCTGCGTGCCCGGCCGCGCTCGGTCTGTATCCGGTGGTGCCGACGGCCGACTGGATCGAGCGGCTGCTAGCGCTCGGCGTGCGTACCGTGCAACTGCGCCGCAAGGTTGACGGGGCGGGCGACGCAGCGGATCTGCGCGAGTTAGCCGTGCTGCGGGCTGACGTGCGCCGCGCCGTTGCGGCGGGACGTCGCTATGATGACGCACGCGTGTTCATCAACGACCACTGGCAACTGGCGCTGGACGAAGGCGCATACGGCGTGCATCTAGGCCAGGAGGATGTGCTGCGCGCGGACCTCGGTGCGTTGGCGCACGCGGGGCTGCGGCTGGGTCTGTCCTCGCACGGATACTACGAGATATTGGTGGCGCTGCACTTCAAGCCGAGCTATATCGCGTTGGGTGCGGTGTTTCCGACCACCACTAAGGCGATGCCCAGCGTGCCGCAAGGGCTTGCGCGACTCGCGCGCTACGTGCGGCTGCTGGACGGCGTGGTGCCCTGCGTGGCAATCGGTGGCATCGATCTGCAGACGCTGGGCGATGTGCTGGCCACCGGTGTGTGCGGTGCCGCGGTCGTGCGCGCGGTAACGCAAGCCCACGACGTCGAAAAAGCAATCTTTGCGTTGCAAAGAGGGTTTATCCGATAATGCGGGGCTCGCCTGCCAATGCCCTACGCCGTGAAGGTGGCGTGTAAGCGGTCTCGCGTACAGTCCACGTGGAGGTTTCAGGCGGCAGATCCGCTTTAGGCCCTATAATCCGCGTTCCGTGCTTTTGATGACTGCCTACGTGCCGCCAACTGCCTCCGATATCCTGCTTGAGCTTCGCGACGTTGCTTTCGGCTACAGCGCTGAACGGCTCGTGCTCCAGAACCTGAACATGCGTTTCAAGCGTGGACAAGTAGTTGCGATTATGGGCGGCTCCGGATGCGGCAAGACGACGGTGTTGCGGCTCATCGGTGCGCTGGTGCGCGCCAACCGAGGCCAGGTGCTGTTCCGTGGCGAGGACGTCGGTGCAATGGGCCCCCAGGCGATCTACGCGGCGCGGCGCAAAATGGGCATGTTATTCCAATTCGGGGCGTTGTTTACTGACATGTCGGTGTTCGACAACGTCGCATTCCCGCTGCGCGAGCATACGGACCTGCCAGAGGAGTTGATCCGCGATCTCGTGCTGATGAAACTCAACGCGGTCGGCTTGCGCGGCGCACGCGACTTGGTGCCGTCCGAAGTCTCAGGCGGCATGGCGCGCCGGGTCGCGCTGGCCCGGGCGATCGCGCTCGACCCTGAGCTGATGATGTACGATGAGCCGTTCGCGGGACTGGATCCGATTTCGCTGGGCATTACCGCGAACCTGATCCGCACCCTCAATACCGCGCTCGGCGCCACGTCGATCCTCGTGACGCACGATGTGCCGGAGTCGTTTGCGATCGCGGACTACGTATATTTCATTGCGAATGGGCGGGTGCTCGCCGAGGGCACGCCCGCGCAGTTGCGCGCGTCGCAGGATCCGAGCGTGCGGCAGTTCATCGACGGCGCGCCTGACGGTCCCTTTCATTTTCACTATGCGAGCGCGCCGCTGGAGGCGGACTTCGGTCTCGGCACCGCGCCGCGCGCAGGAGAGTAGCGCATGATCGCCACGATCGGCCGCGCCGTTCTCGACGGCCTTTCACGCACGGGCTACGGCGCCCGTATGTTCGCGCGGCTTACATTGGAGTGCTTCCCATTGCTGCGGCGCCTGCGCACCGTCACCCAGCAGATCCACTTCCTGGGTAATTATTCACTCGTCATCATCGCTGTTTCGGGGTTGTTCGTCGGCTTCGTGCTGGGCTTGCAGGGTTACAACACGCTGAATCGCTACGGCTCCGAGCAAGCGCTCGGACTGTTGGTCGCGCTATCGCTGGTGCGCGAGCTTGGGCCGGTGGTCACTGCGTTGCTGTTCGCGGGACGTGCCGGCACGTCGCTGACCGCGGAGATCGGCCTGATGAAGGCGGGCGAACAACTGACCGCGATGGAAATGATGGCCGTGGATCCGATCCGGGTCGTCGTCGCACCGCGATTCTGGGCTGGCGTGATCGCCATGCCGATCCTGGCGGCGATCTTCAGCGCGGTCGGCATTGTCGGCGGGTATTTCGTCGGTGTGATATTGATCGGCGTGGACCCTGGCTCGTTTTGGTCCCAAATGCAATCGGGCGTCGACCTGCGGCAGGACATCGGCAACGGCGTGATCAAGAGCGTCGTGTTCGGTTTTGCGGTGACTTTCGTCGCGCTGTTCCAAGGCTATGAAGCCAAGCCGACCCCCGAAGGCGTGTCGCGCGCGACGACCAAGACGGTCGTATTCGCATCGCTGGCGGTACTTGGGCTGGATTTTCTGCTGACCGCGCTGATGTTCAATTGATGGATGGGCCCGGCGCTATGGTGTGCCGGCACGACTGCGTGCGCGATCCCCGTGTAGCACGCAGCGGTAATAGCTATTCCGATGGGATGACGATGAAGAAAAACGCTCTGGACTTCTGGGTCGGCTTGTTCATGGTGCTCGGTTTTGTGGCGCTGCTGTTCCTGGCGCTCAAGGCTGGCAATATGAGTTCGCTGTCGTTTCAAGCCACCTACTCGGTGAAGATGAAATTCGACAACATCGGCGGACTGAAGCCGCGCGCGGCGGTCAAAAGCGCCGGCGTGACGGTGGGCCGCGTACAGAGCATTGGGTTCGATACGCAGACTTACCAGGCACTGGTCACGATCGACGTATTTAAGCAGTACACGTTTCCGAAGGACTCGTCGGCCAAGATCCTAACCTCGGGTCTGCTCGGCGAGCAGTATATCGGCCTGGATCCAGGGGGCGACGAACAGCTGCTCAAGGATGGCGACACGCTCACGATGACGCAATCCGCGATCGTGCTGGAAAACCTGATCGGCCAATTCCTGTACAGCAAGGCGGCGGATGCCGGTGCGGGCAAGTCGGCCGCGCCTGCCGCGGCTAGCCCTGGCGCATCTCAAATCCAAGTCGCGCCGGCAAGCGCGACGGCACACTGAGGGGAAGCACAATGACAAGGATGCGAGCCACCGTCGTGGCCGCGGCTGCTGCGATAGCGCTGGGCGGTTGTGCAACGGTGAAGACGCCGTCGAAGCAAGACCCGCTGGAAGGGTTTAACCGGACGATGTTCGAATTCAACGACACGCTGGATCGCGTGGCGATGAAGCCGGTGGCGCGCGCCTATAACTGGGCGTTGCCCCTATTCGTTCGCGATCGTGTGTCGAGCTTCTTCTCGAACATCGGTGATGTGTATATCGCCGCCAACAATTTGTTGCAAGGTAAGATCACCGCGGGCACGGAAGACATCATGCGCGTGGCGATCAATAGCACGTTCGGGCTGGGCGGGCTGTTCGACTTTGCCAGCCAGGCCAGGTTGCCGAAGCATCAGTCGGACTTCGGCGTCACGTTGGGCCACTATGGCGTGCCACCGGGCCCGTACCTCGTGCTGCCACTGCTCGGGCCCAGTACCGTGCGCGACGCGGCAGGCCTGCTGGTCGACTGGCAGGGCGACCTGACTGCCTACATGCGTCCGATCTGGCTGCGCACGACGTTATATGGTGTGCGCATCGTCAGCACGCGCGCGGCGTTGCTCGGTGCAACCGACCTGCTGTCTAATGCGGCGCTCGACAAGTACTCGTTTGTGCGCAACGCCCATTTGCAACGGCGCCAGTACCTGATTTCGGATGGCAATCCGCCGCCGCCCGCGTACGACGATGAATCGGACGCTGACACCGGCCCGACTGACGATGGCGTACCGACGCCTGGCGCCGAAGGTGCGCCGGCTGCCGGCGCGGCCAGGCCGGATGCTGCTGCGGCGCGATTGGCGTCGGAGACGCACGTGCCAAGCCAGCAGATGATTCCACCCGGCGGCCGTCCCTATAGCATCCCGAATCTTCGGTTCAGGTGAGTATGCTTCGCGGTGAAGGAAACTCGAACTGCGCAATTTGCTCCAATGTTCGATGATCGTTGACCATAGCGGAAAGAAACAATCGATAGGACTGAGTTAATGAAAAAATTTTTACTGATCCCCGTCGTTGCCACGCTGCTGTCGTTCAGTGCCGGTTCGTTTGCCGAAGCACCGGCCATTGATACAGGCACACCGGATGGGCTGTTGAAATCGGTGACGACCGACGTGCTAAGCATCGTGCGCGCCGACCCGTCGCTTAAAGCCGGCGACATTGACCGGATCACGCAGGTCGTTAACCAAAAAATTCTGCCGTACACCGACTTTGCGAGGACGACGCGTCTAGTCATGGGGCGGCACTGGCGCACCGCGACGCCGCAACAGCAGCAGCAGATTGTCGAGCAATTCAAGATGCTGCTGATTCGGACCTATTCCGGGGCGCTGTCGCAGGTCGGCAATCAGGAAATTCAATATCAGCCGCTGCGTGCGGCGCCGACCGATACCGACGTCGTCGTACGCTCGACGGTGATTAACAATGGTCGGCCGATCCAGCTTGACTATCGGATGGAGAAGACCGCCCATGGCTGGCGGGTCTATGATTTGAATGTCGCCGGTGCGTGGCTCGTGCAAACATACCAGCAACAGTTCAATGAACAGATCCAGCAACACGGGATCGATGGCTTGATTACCTACCTATCGGAGAAAAATACGCCGGCCACCGCGGCCAAGAGCACATCGTGACAATCTTCGAAACGGGGCAGGCCCTGACGTTCGCGACGGCGAACGCTGTGCTCGAGGTTGGCCTGAACCATATCGCCGGCGGCGCGACCGGCGTGGATTGCGCCTGCCTGCAGCAATTCGATTCGTCGGCGTTGGCGGTATTGCTGGCGTGGCAACGTGCGGCTCGCGTGCGTCACGCGGCATCGTTCTCGATCCTGAACCTGCCCGACGGATTGGCCAGCCTTGCCCAAGCCTACGGCGTCCAGACACTGGTTTTGTCCCGCCGACATTGACGCTGTCACGTTGTTCCAGGTGACGGCGTAGGCCACGGGGCCAATCGGCCCCCCTCGCGGCGACCCGCCGACTTCGCCTATAATCAAGCGTTTTCCAGGCCGTCGATAGGCCATTGCCCGCCCGCGCAGCCTGCACGGGCAGGTCTGCAAACTCTGCCGGCGCCGTTGCGCCGCACACTCATGTCAGCCATAGAAATCCACAACGTCAAGAAGCGCTATCGCGATTTGCAGGCGCTTAAAGGCGTGTCGTTCACCGTCGAGGATGGCGAGTTCTTCGGATTGCTCGGCCCCAACGGCGCAGGCAAGACGACGCTGATCAGCATACTTGCGGGTCTGGCGCGCGCGGACGAAGGATCGATCGCGGTGCGGGGCCACGATGTCGTCACAGACTTCAGGCGTGCGCGGCACGCCCTTGGCGTGGTGCCTCAAGAATTGGTGTTCGACCCCTTTTTTACTGTACGTGAATGCCTTCGCATTCAATCCGGCTATTTCGGTTTGGCCCGCAACGACGACTGGATCGACGAGGTGATGGCCAATCTGGATCTGACCGAGAAGGCGGACGTCAACATGCGCGCGTTGTCCGGCGGAATGAAGCGGCGCGTACTGGTCGCGCAGGCGCTCGTGCACCGGCCGCCGGTGATCGTGCTGGATGAGCCGACCGCAGGCGTGGACGTGGAATTGCGCCAGACGCTGTGGAAATTCATCGCGCGGCTCAACCGCGAAGGGCATACGATCGTGTTGACCACGCATTACCTGGAAGAGGCCGAGGCGCTGTGCGACCGCATTGCCATGCTGCGCCGCGGCGAGGTGGTTGCGCTGGAGCGCACCGGTGCGTTGCTGCAGCGCTTCACCGGACTGCAGTTGTTCGTGCGCGTGAGCGCAGGTGGGGTGCCGGCGCAGGTCCGGGCCCTGGCGGTCGGCACGCCCGATCCGGCGGGTCGGCAGCACCTGTTGAGGCTGGACTCGTATGACGACGTGGAGCCGATTCTTGCGCAATGCCGTGCGGCCGGCTGTCGGTTCGACGAGATCGACGTGCGTAAGGCCGATCTGGAAGACGTGTTTGTGCAGATCATGAATGCGCCCGAGGTCGTGGAGGGACTGGCATGACAGGCTTCAGGACGCTGTTCTATAAGGAAGTGCTGCGGTTCTGGAAGGTGGCCTTCCAGACCGTGCTGGCCCCGGTGATGACCGCGTTGTTGTACCTGACTATCTTTGGCCACGCGTTGCGTGGCCATGTCCAGGTCTATCCTGGCGTCGAGTACACGAGTTTCCTCATTCCGGGACTGGTTATGATGAGCGTGTTACAAAATGCATTTGCGAACAGCTCGTCGTCGTTGATTCAGTCCAAGGTCACCGGCAACCTAGTGTTCGCCCTGTTGTCGCCGCTGTCGCACTGGGAGATGTTCTGCGCCTACGTGCTGGCCTCGGTCGTGCGCGGCTTGACTGTCGGGCTGGGGGTATTCGTCGTAACCATTGCGTTCATCCCGGTGCCGTTCTCCGCGCCGCTGTATATTGTCGCGTTCGCCGTGCTTGGCGCGGCGATCCTTGGCACGCTGGGCCTGATCGCTGGGATCTGGGCCGAGAAGTTCGACCAACTGGCGGCATTCCAGAATTTCCTGATCATGCCGTTAACGTTCCTGTCCGGCGTGTTTTATTCGACGCATACGTTGCCGGACCTGTGGCGGCACGTATCGCGCCTGAACCCTTTCTTCTACATGATCGACGGATTTCGCTTCGGCTTTTTCGGCGCGTCCGACGTGGCGCCGCTTGCCAGTCTAGCAGTGGTGGGGGGATTTTTCGTCGCCGTCGCGGCATTGGCGGTACGCTTGCTGGCGAGCGGGTACAAACTGCGTCATTGAAGCATGAGAATCGGTCAAGGCGTCGCGCCCGGCGTGCGTCGCGACCCACAATTGAAAGCATACTGAGAGGGACTTGCGATGTTGCCTACCCCGGAACAAGTCAAGGAATATATTGAAGCCGGCTTGCCGTGCGAGCGTATCGACATCGAAGGCGACGGCCAGCACTTCTTCGCGACGATCGTCAGCTCGGCATTCGAGGGTAAGCGCAGTATTGCGCGGCACCAACTTGTCTATGCGGCGCTGGGCGAACGCATGCGCGAGGAGATTCACGCGTTGAGCATGAAGACGCTGACACCAACTGAATGGCAAAATCGATGAAGCAGGATTCGAGTGCGAATTAAACGAGATAACCTGGGCGTGACGAACGACGCCCCAGCGGCCCAGGCGGTTCATGCGTCGCGCCCGCCGGCCGCACAACGCGGAAGCGAATCAATGGATAAATTGCTGATCGACGGCGGGGTCCGCCTCAATGGCGAGATCACGGTGTCCGGTGCCAAGAATGCGACGTTGCCGATCCTGTGCGCAAGCCTGCTAAGCGCGGAGCCGGTTCAGCTGGAGAACGTGCCGAACCTGCAGGACGTGCGAACCATGTTGAAGTTGCTCGGCCAGATGGGGGTGCGCTCGGAGGTGAACGGCAACGCAGTGACGCTGGACGCGTCGCAGGTCGACAAGCCGGTGGCGCCATACGAGTTGGTCAAGACGATGCGTGCGTCGATTCTCGTGCTTGGGCCACTGGTGGCGCGCTTCGGTCATGCACAAGTGTCGCTGCCTGGCGGATGTGCGATCGGCGCGCGCCCAGTCGATCAGCATATTAAGGGATTGACCGCGATGGGCGCGGCGATCTCGATCGAGCACGGCTTCATCGATGCGCGGGCGCGACGCTTGAAGGGCGCGCACGTGATCACCGACATGATTACCGTGACTGGCACGGAGAACCTGCTGATGGCGGCGGTGCTTGCGGACGGGGAAACCGTGCTGGAGAACGCGGCGCGCGAACCGGAGGTCACCGACCTGGCGAACTTGCTTGTCGCGATGGGCGCGAAAATCGACGGGATCGGCACGGACCGGCTCGTGGTGCACGGTGTGCCGCGCTTGCACGGCGCGCGCCACGCGGTGATCCCGGACCGCATCGAGGCCGGCACGTTCCTGTGCGCAGCCGCTGCCACGGGTGGCGACGTCACGCTGCGCGGCGTCACCCCGCTGATCCTGGAGGCCGTCATCGACAAGTTGCGCGAGGCGGGCGCGCAAGTGTCGGCCGGCGATGACTGGATCCGCCTGCGGATGCCAGGCCGTGCGCGTGCGGTATCGTTTCGCACCGCCGAGTATCCGGCGTTTCCGACCGACATGCAGGCGCAGTTCATGGCGCTGAACGCCATTGCGACCGGGACGTCAAAAGTGGTGGAGACGATTTTTGAGAATCGCTTCATGCACGTGCAGGAACTGAACCGGCTTGGCGCGAATATCACGATCGACGGTAATACGGCGCTGGTGACCGGCGTGGACAAGCTGTCCGGCGCGAAAGTGATGGCCACGGATCTGCGCGCGTCGGCCAGCCTTGTCATTGCCGCGTTGGTGGCCGACGGGCAGACGCTGATCGACCGGATTTACCATCTCGATCGTGGCTACGACCGCATGGAGACCAAGCTGGGCACGCTGGGCGCGAGTGTCAGCCGTGTCAGCGCGAATGCACCGATTAATACGGACGATGCGCGCGGCGATGCCGCGCAAAACGCCGCAGCAGCGGCCTTGCAAGATGCCGCCGCCGTGGCTTCGCAAGAGGCTGTCGGGCAGGCACGCGCTGCCGAAGGGGACGGTTTAGCCCGCGGAGCGGTGGCATGAGCACGTCGGCCACGGCCAACATGCCGGGCGCGTTGGCGCCGGTCGGGCCGGGCGTGCCGTTGACATTGGCGCTGTCCAAGGGCCGTATCTTCGAGGAGACGTTGCCGCTACTGGCGGCGGCCGGAATCACGGTGACCGAGGATCCGGAGTCGTCGCGCAAGTTGATTCTGCCCACCACAGATCCGGGCTTGCGCGTGATCATTGTGCGGGCGACCGACGTGCCAACCTACGTCGAGTATGGCGCAGCCGACTTCGGCGTGGCCGGCAAGGACGTGCTGCTCGAGCATGGCGGCGACGGACTGTACCAGCCGATCGACCTGAACATTGCCCGCTGCAGATTGTCAGTCGCGGTGCCGCAGGGTTTCGATTATGCGAATGCGGTGCGGCAAGGTGCCCGACTGCGGGTGGCCACGAAGTACGTGAACAGCGCGCGCGAGCATTTTGCGGCCAAGGGCGTGCACGTAGACCTGATCAAGTTGTATGGCTCGATGGAGCTAGCGCCGTTGGTGGGTCTGGCTGATGCGATCGTCGACCTGGTCAGCTCCGGCGGCACGCTGCGTGCGAACAACTTGGTCGAGGTCGAGCAGATCATGGAGATCTCGTCGCGGCTGGTGGTCAACCAGGCTGCGCTCAAGCTTAAGCGTGCAAAACTCAAGCCCATTCTCGAAGCGTTCGAGCGCGCCAGCAAGGGCGGGGCGCAAGCCGTGGCCGGGCGCCGCGCAGATACCGGGACGCCCGGCGTGTGAGGCCCGCATCACGGGACACAAGGAACTCGTATGGCGATCAAGATCCGCAAACTCGACTCCTCGGATGCCGGTTTCAAGCCGGCGTTGGCGGCCGTGCTCGCATTCGAGGCGAGCGAAGACGAAGCGATCGAGCGCTCGGTCGCGCAGATCTTAGCTGATGTCAAATTACGCGGCGATGCCGCTGTGCTGGAATATACGAAGCGTTTTGACCGGCTGGACGTGGACAGCGTTGCGTCCCTGGAATTGCCGGCTGCCCAGCTGCAGGCGGCACTGGATGCGCTGGAGCCCAAGCGCCGGGCAGCGTTAGAGGCGGCGGCGGCACGCGTGCACGCGTATCACGACAAGCAAAAAATCGAATGCGGCAGCCACAGCTGGCAGTACACCGAGGCGGATGGCACGGTGCTCGGCCAAAAGGTCACGCCGCTAGACCGCGTCGGCGTGTACGTGCCCGGTGGTAAGGCTGCCTACCCGTCGTCAGTGCTGATGAATGCGATTCCGGCGCGCGTGGCCGGCGTGCGCGAAATCGTGATGGTAGTGCCGACGCCGGACGGCGTGGCCAATGACCTCGTGCTGGCTGCCGCGCTGCTTGGCGGCGTGGACCGGGTGTTGACCATCGGGGGCGCCCAGGCCATCGGCGCGCTCGCATACGGTACGGATACGATCCCGGCCGTGGACAAGATCTGCGGACCGGGCAATGCCTACGTCGCCGCCGCCAAGCGACGAGTGTTCGGCACGGTCGGCATCGACATGATCGCCGGTCCATCGGAGATCTTGGTGTTGTGCGATGGCACCACCGATCCGCGTTGGGTCGCAATGGACCTGTTTTCGCAGGCCGAGCATGATGAACTCGCACAGTCGATCCTGTTATGTCCGGACGCCGTGTTCATCCGGCGCGTCGAGGAAGCGATTGACCAGCTGATTGGGACGATGCCGCGGCGCGACGTGATCACCCGTTCACTGCAGAATCGCGGCGCGCTGATCAAGGTCCGGGACATGGCCGAGGCATGCGCGATCGCCAACGATATTGCGCCGGAGCACCTGGAGGTATCGGCGCTCGAGCCGCATCAATGGGTGCCGCACATTCGCCACGCTGGCGCGATCTTCCTCGGCCGTTACACGAGCGAGAGCCTCGGCGACTATTGTGCGGGCCCGAACCACGTACTGCCGACTTCCCGTACCGCACGCTTTTCGTCGCCGTTGGGCGTGTATGACTTCCTGAAGCGCTCGAGCGTGATTGAAGTGAGCGCCGAAGGGGCGCAGACGCTGGGTGAAATTGCCGCGGAACTCGCGTATGGTGAGGGCCTGCAGGGGCACGCGCGCAGCGCTGAGTATCGGATGAAGACCGGCGGCTGACCGCACTGGCGGGCAGGCGGGACAGCTTGGATACCAGACTATGACGATACCCCAGGACATCATTCGCGCGGACGTGCTTGCGATGACGAGCTATCCGGTACCGGATGCCGCCGGCTTGATCAAGCTGGACGCCATGGAAAACCCCTACGCGCTGCCGCGGCCGCTTGCGGACCGGCTCGGCGAGCGGCTCGCACAGGTTGCGTTGAACCGCTACCCGTTGCCGCGGCCCGGCGCGCTGCTGGACAAGCTCAAGCGCGCGATGCAGGTGCCGGCTGATTGCGACGTGCTGCTGGGCAATGGGTCGGACGAATTGATCAGCCTGATCGCGACCGCGTGCGCGAAGCCGGGTGCCAAGCTCCTGGCGCCGGTGCCCGGCTTCGTGATGTACGCGATGTCGGCCAAGCTCGCCCATTTGGAATTCGTGGGTGTGCCGCTGAATGCCGATCTGACGCTGGATGGGAGCGCGATGCTGGAGGCCGTCGCTGTGCACCAGCCCGCGGTGATCTATCTGGCCTACCCGAACAATCCGACCGGCACGCTGTTTGACGACGCGGATCTCGAGCGGGTCGTGCGCGCGGCCAACCGGTCGCTGGTGGTCATCGACGAAGCATATCAACCATTCGCGCAGCGCAGCTGGATGTCGCGAGCCGGCGAGTTCGACAACGTGGTGGTCATGCGCACCGTCTCCAAGCTGGGCCTGGCCGGTATCCGGCTCGGCTATCTGGTCGGTTTGCCAGCCTGGATCAACGAACTCGACAAGGTGCGCCCCCCCTACAATACCAACGTGCTGACGCAGGCGACCGTCGATTTTATGCTCGATCACCTAGAAGTGCTCGATGCGCAGGCCGCTGAGTTGCGTGCCGAGCGGGCGCGACTTGCCGAGGCGATCGGCGCGTTGCCAGGTGCTCACGTGTTTCCGAGTGCTGGGAACTTCCTGCTGGTGCGCGTGCCAGATGCCGCTGCGGTGTTCGACGCGTTGCTCGGTGCACGGATTCTGATCAAAAACGTGAGTAAAATGCATCCATTGCTGGCTGAGTGCGTGCGGATCACGGTCAGCACGCCGGATGAGAATGCACAATTGCTGGCTGCGTTGAGCAATGTGCTGGTTTGATCGCATGCGAGTCGCCGTTTAACTTTTCCGCCATTTTCAGGAACATCCATGCGTATTGCGGAAGTCGTGCGCAACACGAGCGAAACGCAGATCCGGGTCAAGGTCAATCTGGATGGCACCGGCCAGCAAAAGCTGAACACCGGGGTGCCGTTTCTCGATCACATGCTGGATCAAATTGCCCGCCACGGCTTGATCGATCTCGAGGTCAACGCGCTCGGCGACTGGCACATAGACGACCACCATACGGTCGAGGACACCGGCATTACGCTGGGCCAGGCTGTCGCCAAGGCGATCGGTGACCGTAAGGGCATTCGCCGCTACGGTCACGCGTACGTACCGCTGGACGAAGCATTGTCCCGCGTCGTCATTGATTTTTCCGGACGCCCAGGACTGGAGTTTCATATCCCGTTCACGCGCGCGCGGATCGGCAACTTCGATGTCGATCTAACGATCGAGTTTTTCCGCGGCTTCGTCAATCATGCCGGCGTCACGCTGCATATCGACAACTTGCGCGGCTTGAATGCGCATCACCAGGTCGAGACCGCGTTCAAAGCGTTCGGCCGGGCGCTGCGCATGGCCGCCGAGATCGATGAGCGCGCGGCTGGACAGATCCCGTCAACCAAGGGCAGCCTGTAGAACACGTTGCCACCGTTGCTCAACCGCGCGTTGCCGGAGATCAGGCCGGCGAGCACATTATCTCTTTCTTCGGCATTTCGACGGCGTCGCTTGGGCAACGCGCGCAGCACCGCCGAGGAGCGCGATGAGGCCAAGGTGAAGAACAGCGTGGCCGTCTTGCCGCTGGCGATTCCGTTGCTGACGGGGCCGGGGACGATCAGTACCGTCATCGTGTATGCGAACAAGTCGCACTACTGGTGCGAGTTGCTCGAACTGATTGAAAATACTGCTACCGGTACTCAGGTAGCAGGCGAACAGCGCGCGGGGCGGGTGGTGCGACCACCCCGCGCGGTTTTGGGAAGGATGTGTATCAGAAGCGGGTCTGCATGAAAACTTCGATAGCGATTGTCGACTACGGAATGGGCAACCTGCGCTCGGTCTGGCAGGCGATGTTGCACGCCGCACCACAGGCCGACGTGCAAGTGGTTAGCGACGTGCACAAGGTGCGCGCCGCGCATCGCGTGGTGCTGCCCGGACAAGGGGCGATGCGCGATTGCATGGCGTCGCTGGCCGCCTCGGGGCTGCAGGACGCGGTGCTGGAGGCGACACGCACTAAGCCGGTCCTGGGCGTGTGTGTGGGCGAGCAAATGCTGTTCGACTGGAGCGAGGAGGCTGATACGAAGGGCCTGGGCGTGCTGGGCGGCAAGTGCATGCGTTTTCAACTGGGTAGCAAGCTGCAGGACGACGGCTCGCGCTTCAAGGTGCCGCAGACGGGCTGGAACCGGGTGCGGCAGACTCGGTCCCACCCGCTGTGGGATGGCATCGCCGACCAGAGCTTCTTCTATTTCGTGCACAGCTATTATGTGGTACCCGACGACGCGTCTGACACCGTGGGTGAAACCGTGTACGGCGCGCCGTTTACGTCCGCGGTAGCACGGGATAACATTTTTGCCACGCAGTTCCATCCCGAAAAAAGCGCGGAAGTGGGGTTGCGGCTGTATCGCAATTTTGTTCGGTGGGATCCATGATGATTGCCGGTATCTGGTATCTGGTATCTGGTATCTGGTATCTGGTATCTGGTATCTGGTATCCGGTATCCGGTATCCGGTATCCGGTATCCGGTATCCGGTATCCGATGTTCGGTGTTCGGTGTTTGGTGGCACGCAGCCTTCGGCACTGGGTCGCGCGCCGGCCGGGGCCGCCTTACAACTTGTACTAAACTAGCAAAGACCTGCCGTCACACCGCAACGTGGTGGCAGCCCAAT
Source organism: Mycetohabitans sp. B3 (assembly GCF_021498065.1). NCBI lineage: Bacteria > Pseudomonadati > Pseudomonadota > Betaproteobacteria > Burkholderiales > Burkholderiaceae > Mycetohabitans > Mycetohabitans sp. B3. Next base: position 66,309 of record NZ_JAHLKN010000017.1, read on the forward strand.
GAATTTCTTACTCCAGACTGACACGCGATAGTTATGTTGCTCATCCCGGCCATCGACCTCAAGGACGGTCAATGTGTGCGCCTGAAGCAAGGCGATATGGACCAGGTGACGGTCTTTTCCGAGGACCCGGCGGCCATGGCCCGTCATTGGGTGGATAACGGTGCGCGTCGGCTTCATCTGGTCGACCTGAACGGCGCGTTCGCCGGCAAGCCGAGGAACGAAGATGCGATTTGCTCAATCATCGCCGAGGTCGGTGATGAGATTCCTGTGCAGCTCGGTGGCGGGATTCGCGACCTCAATACGATCGAGCGGTACCTGGACGATGGACTGTCGTATGTGATCATCGGTACGGCCGCGGTGAAGAACCCGGGATTCCTGCGGGATGCGTGCAGTGCATTCGGCGGCCATATCATCGTTGGGCTGGACGCGAAGGACGGCAAAGTGGCCACGGACGGCTGGAGCAAGCTGACCGGGCACGAGGTGATCGACCTGGCGCGCAAGTTTGAGGATTACGGCGTCGAGGCGATCGTCTATACCGATATCGGCCGCGACGGTATGTTGCAGGGAATCAACATCGAAGCGACCGTGCGCCTCGCGCAGGCGGTCAAGATTCCGGTGATCGCCAGTGGCGGGCTGTCGAACCTGGCCGACATCGACGCGCTGTGCGCCGTCGAGGACGAGGGGATCGAGGGTGTGATTTGTGGGCGCGCGATCTATTCCGGCGAACTCAATTTCACGGCTGCGCAGAACCTTGCCGATTCGCTGCGCGAGTCCAGCGCCTGAGGCTGCGGCGCGCGCCGTGGGTCGGCTGCCCGGGCGCCGCCGTCGCGCTGGCCCCACGCGTTTCACTTTTCAGCACCTACTTTCATGGCTTTACCGAAACGCATCATTCCGTGTCTTGACGTGACCGCCGGACGGGTCGTCAAAGGCGTCAATTTCGTCGAACTGCGCGACGCCGGCGATCCGGTCGAGATCGCGCGGCGCTACGACGAGCAGGGGGCTGACGAACTCACGTTCCTGGACATTACCGCGACGTCCGACGGGCGCGACTTGATCCTGCCGATCATCGAGTCGGTTGCCGCGCAGGTGTTCATCCCGCTGACGGTCGGCGGTGGCGTGCGCACCGTCGAGGACGTACGGCGGCTGCTCAACGCAGGCGCTGACAAAGTCAGTGTCAATTCCACCGCGGTGGCCAATCCGCAGTTCGTCCGCGACGTAAGCGAGCGCTACGGTTCGCAGTGCATCGTCGTTGCGATTGACGCGAAGCAGGTCGGCGATTCGCATGAGGCGCCACGTTGGGAGGTGTTTACGCACGGTGGCCGCAAGGCGACTGGGCTTGACGCCGTACAATGGGCGTGTCGGATGGCGCAGTTCGGAGCCGGCGAGATCTTGCTGACCAGCATGGACCGGGACGGTACCAAAAGTGGATTTGATCTGGCGCTCACGCGCGCGGTATCGGACGCGGTGTCGGTGCCAGTCATTGCCTCGGGCGGCGTGGGCTCGCTGCAGCATCTAGCTGACGGGGTCACCGATGGCCGTGCGGACGCGGTATTGGCTGCCAGCATTTTCCACTATGGCGAATACACGGTCGGCGACGCGAAGCAGTTCATGGCCGAACGTGGCATTGCAGTGAGGCAGGAATGGACGGCAACGGCTGGCTGGACAAGGTGAAATGGGACGCGAACGGCCTGGTGCCGGTGATCGCGCAGGAAGCGTCGAGCAACGATGTGTTGATGTTCGCGTGGATGAACCGCGAAGCATTGGCTAAAACCATCGAGCTGGGGCGTGCCGTCTACTTTTCCCGCTCGCGCAACAAACTGTGGTTCAAGGGCGAGGCGTCCGGCCATGTGCAGCACGTGCGCGAAGTGCGGCTGGACTGCGACGAGGATGTCGTGCTGTTGAAGGTCGAGCAGGTATCTGGCATTGCTTGCCATACCGGCCGGCATTCGTGTTTTTTTCAGAAATTCGAAGGCACCGTGGACGACGGCGGCTGGATATCGGTCGCCCCCGTCCTGAAGGATCCGGAAAGCATCTATTCATGACCCACCCTACTCAACCTATGCTGTACGGGACGGCTGACGCCAGGCGTGCGCGGGACGTGAACGACACCCCGCGCGACGTGTTGTTGCGGCTGGCGGCGACGATTGACGGCCGCAAGGGGGGCGATCCCGAGGCCTCTTATGTCGCGCGACTGTTCCACAAGGGCGACGACGCGATTCTGAAAAAGATCGGCGAGGAGGCCACCGAAGTTGTGATGGCGGCCAAGGACGCGCGCCACGAGGGCTCGAGCGCGACGCTGGTGAACGAGGTGGCCGACCTGTGGTTCCATTGTCTTGTCATGTTGTCGCATTATGGTGTCGGGCCCAATGACGTGCTGGCCGAACTGCAACGCCGCGAGGGCCTATCGGGCATTGAGGAAAAGGCGTTGCGCAAGCGGCGCGAGCGCGAACAGGATGGTGATTGAGCCATGCGGCAGTGCTGCGGAGTGATGCGATGAATGATCCGTTAGATGACAACGAGCGTGCGATGCGCACGGTCCAGCGTGTGCCGCTGGATGAACAGCGGCTGCGCTCGCTCAGAACGCTTACCCATCTGTTGTACGCGCTCTACGCGTTGGTGTGGTTCACTGGCGGCGTGTCGGCCCTGATTGCTGTCATCGTCAACTACGTCAAGCGTGACGATGTCGCCCACACGCCGTACGCCGCGCATTTCGATTGGCAGATTCGCACCTTCTGGTGGGGATTGGTGTGGGGCGGCGTGGGTTTCGTCACGATGGTGATTGTGATCGGTTTCGCCATCTGGTTCGCCGCCGGCGTTTGGGTACTTTACCGGATCATCAAGGGATGGCTGTATCTGAACGACAACAAGCCGTTGCCGGTGCGGGCGGCGGCATGACGGTGGGCTGACTGGAGACGTGATATGACGCAATCCGACTGTATCTTTTGCAAGATCGCCAGCGGCGAGTTGCCGAGCAAAAAGGTGTTCGAGAACGACGAATTCGTCGCGTTCCACGATCTGCGGCCGGCAGCTGCCGTGCACGTGCTGGTCATTCCTCGAAAACATATCGAAACACTGTCCCATTGCACGGAAGAAGATGCACCGCTGCTTGGTAGAATGGCAATATTAGTGGCGCGCCTGGCCGAGCAATTGGGCTGCGCGTACACCGGCGGGCAAACCGGTTTCCGGACCGTGATCAACACCGGGCCGGGCGGCGGGCAGGAGGTCTACCACCTGCACGCGCATATCCTGGCCGGCCCGCGGCCGTGGTTGAGGATGGGCTGATACACCGCACGCATTCGAAATCGGAGAGTTTTTATGGGTTCATTGAGTATTTGGCACTGGTTGGTCGTGCTGTTGATCGTTGCGTTGGTGTTCGGCACGAAAAAGCTGCGCAACATCGGCAGCGACCTCGGCGGTGCGATCAAAGGCTTCAAGGAAGGTATGCGCGACGCGAAAGAGGCTAGCACCGACCCGCACAAGGAACTGCCACGCTCCGATACGATCGATGTCGACGCGAAGGAGAAGGCCGGTTCGCGCGATGCGCGTTGAGCGCGCAGCTCGTGCGCTGTCTGGCTCCCCGCCATGCTCGACTTAGGCCTTAGCAAGATGGCGCTGATTGGCGTCGTGGCGCTGATCGTGATCGGCCCGAAGAAGCTGCCCGGTGTGGCGCGCACTGCGGGCGCATTGTTCGGCCGTGCCCAGCGCTATGTGAACGACGTCAAGGCGGAGGTGATGCGCGAGATCGAGTTGGACGAGTTGCGCAAGATGAAATCCGACTTCGAAGATGCCGCGCGGGATATGCAAACCTCGATTCACGAGCACGTGCAGCAGGCGCAAACCGAGTTGACTGATGCTTGGCGTGACGGCACCGGCCTGAGCACGGACAGCGCCGAGCAAGGTGTCGGCACCGGCACGCCGAATTCGATTTGGCACGACTCGTACAGTGGAGCGGGGCGGACCTCGTCGCGCAAAAACTGGCGAGTCCAGCGCACGGCGACGCCGGTGTGGTACAAACGGGTTGCCGCACGCCGTACCCGTGTACAGTCCGGCGCGGCCCGCGTGGCGCGGCATACGCCGCCCAACTTGCGGCGTCCGATCCGTTTCCTGTGATCCGATACCGTTTCCTGTCCACTTTTTTCTCCGTCCCAGGCCGCTGTGAGCGAAGCTCCGCAAAATCCGCAGAAACCAGACACCGAAGAAACGTTTATTTCGCATTTGATCGAGTTGCGCACGCGAGTGATCCGCGCCGCCGTCTCGGTGCTGGTAGTGTTCGTGTCGCTGGTCTATTGGGCGCCGGACATTTTCCGGTTGCTGGCTCATCCGCTGATGGCGAACCTGCCCAAAGGTGGCAAGATGATCGTCACCGACGTCACAGGCTCGTTCTTCGTGCCAATGAAGGTGACGATGCTGGTAGCGTTCGTGATTGCGTTGCCGGTGGTGCTGTACCAGATCTGGGCGTTTATTGCGCCGGGCCTGTACCAACATGAGAAAAAGCTTGTAGTGCCACTGGTTTCGAGCAGCTATGTGCTGTTTCTGTGCGGGATGGCGTTCGCGTATTTCGTCGTTTTTCCGACCGTCTTCCGCGTGATGGCGCACTACAATGCGCCGCTCGGCGCCGAGATGTCGACGGATATCGACAATTACCTGAGCTTCGTGTTGACAATGTTCATCGCGTTCGGCGTGACATTCGAAGTGCCGATCGTCGTCGTGCTGCTCGCGAAGCTGAATTGGGTGACGGTGAAGAAGCTCAAAGAAGTGCGCCCGTACGTAATCGTCGGCGCGTTCGTGGTCGCCGCCATCGTGACGCCGCCCGACGTTTTCTCCCAACTCATTCTCGCGGTGCCGCTGGTCGTGCTATACGAACTCGGGATCATTGCGGCACGGCTGCTGGTCACGGGACAGCCGGACAGCGAGCCCCGAAGCGAAGAGGCAAAATAGCGGCGCGGGCGGGTCGTGCGCCCCTTTCTGCTGAGCGCCGCGCGGCGCCACCCGTCACTCATCGTCGTCGCCGTTGTCCAGCGCTTGCTTGGGTGGCGGCGGGCGCTTGCCGATCGTCACGTCGATGTCCATTTCGTGCGACTTGCGCCACAGGTGCACCTTCGCGACCGTGCCGGGCTGAATCAGCGCGATCACGTTGAGCAGGCTTGTCGTGTCGGTGATGTCCTCATCGTTGACCTTCACGAGGATATCGCCCGGCTTGATACCGGCCTTGTCCGCCGGTCCGCCTCGCAGCACGCCCGCCACGATCGCTCCCGATTTTTGCTGCAGACTGAACGATTCCGCGATTTCCGGCGTCACGTCTTGAGGCTCGACGCCGATCCAGCCGCGCGTGACCGTGCCCGTCGTGATGATGCTCTCAAGCACGCTGCGCGCCGTGGACACTGGAATGGCAAAGCCGATTCCCAGCGAGCCACCGCTGCGCGAATAAATCGCGGTATTGATGCCGAGCAAGTTGCCGTTCACATCGACCAGTGCGCCGCCGGAATTGCCCGGGTTGATCGGCGCATCGGTCTGAATAAAGTTCTCGAACGTGTTGATCCCTAGGTGATTGCGTCCAAGCGCGCTGATAATGCCCATCGTCACTGTCTGGCCGACCCCGAACGGATTGCCGATCGCCAACACGACGTCGCCCACGCGCGCATTCTCCATCCGTCCGAGCGTGATCGTCGGCAGGTTGGGTAGATTGATCTTGAGTACTGCCAGATCCGTTTCCGGGTCCACGCCGATCATTTTCGCGCTCGCCGTGCGCCCGTCGGCCAGCGCGACCTCAATCTCGTCGGCGCCGTCCACCACATGCTGGTTCGTTAGAATGTAGCCTTCCGAGCTCACAATGACGCCGGAGCCGAGGTTGGACGTGGGCTCCTGGCGTTTGCGCTCGTAATTGCGATCGCCAAAGAAATAGCGGAACAGTGGGTCATTGGCGCGCGGATCCGGCATCTGAGCGCCGTCCTTGCTGGAAAATACGTTGACCACCGCCGGCATTGCGCGCTGGGCGGCGTCTGCATAGGATGTGACCAGTCCGCGGCCCGCGATGCCCGGGGCGACCTCCTGCAGCGCGACGATCGGGGACGCCAGCTGTTGCCCGAGGTTACCTTGGCGCTGCAGCCAGTGCGGCTTGAGCGTCGCGACGATGAACATCAACGCGAGCAGTACCGTCACCGCCTGCGCAAAGAACAGCCAAAAGCGTCTAAGCATTTGAACTTATGGGGCCTGCATGGATCGCAATGAACTTGAATTGTACTTGAACGGGTTGCTCGAAACGTCGCGGTTCCGGGACTATTGCCCCAACGGCTTGCAGGTTGAGGGCCGTCGCCGGATCGAGAGGGTGGTCACCGGCGTGACCGCTTGCGCGGCGTTGCTCGAGGCGGCGATCGACTGGAAAGCTGATGCGGTGCTCGTACATCACGGGTATTTTTGGAAGAACGAAGCGCCGCAAATCACGGGCCAAAAGTATCGGCGACTGCGCCTTCTGATCCAGAATGACATCAACCTGTTGGCTTACCATCTGCCGCTGGATGCTCACGCGGAATTGGGCAACAATGCGCAACTCGGTGCGCGGATGGGCTGGCTGGCCGACGCACGGTTCGGTGACAATGATCTCGGCTTCATCGCCACGCTGCCGATGCCCACGTCGCTGTCGCATCTGGCCGCACAGGTCGGCAATACGCTTGGGCGCGCGCCGCTCGTGCTCGGCGATCCCGATCGCAAGTTGCGCCGTGTTGCGTGGTGCACCGGCGCCGCGCAAGGCTATTTCGACGATGCGATTCGGGCCGGTGCCGATGTCTACCTAAGCGGTGAAGTATCCGAGCCCACCACCCACTTGGCGGCGGAGTCTGGCGTGGCGTATGTGTCGGCCGGCCACCATGCGACCGAACGTTACGGCGTGCAGGCCATCGGGGCTCTTTTGGCCGACACATTCGGCTTGGAACATCTGTTTATCGACATCGATAATCCGGTCTAGTTGGGCTGCGTCGATATCTGCACCGGCAAACTCGCATGCATCGGCGAGGAGCGAATGATGCGGCGTATTGTCGCACCCGTGCCGTGCCGTGCCGTGCCGTGCCGTGCCCGTGCCCGTGCCCGTGCCGTGCCCGTGCCAGGGGCGGTATGTATGCACCGCCGCAGACCGCGTCGCTCGCCTTCGGCACATCACGTCCCCGCACCAGACACATCACACCGCCGGGTTGAGCCTACCATGGAGTGTGCGTCAGTCGCCGCGCCCGCGGATCCCGCGCGGCGTCGATTTTGTGATTTTGTTAAGTATTTGCTTAATTCTAGATGTCGCGCTGTGCGAATCGGTGTCGCCAAACCCTTGCGTAGCAAGCTTTTACGCGGCAGGCTGTAACCAAGGCTTGTAAATGGCGGCTACATTCCCGCACACTATAAGTGGAGAGCCGAAGGAAGACTGGAGTCCAACCAAGAAGTGGGGCGTGTGATGCGAGACAAGGAAGACAATCGCGTCGATGGCAGCCGCCGTACCTGGCTGATAGCGACGTCAGTAGCAGGTGGAGTGGGGAGCATGACAACCCTGGTGCCGTTTGCTGCATCGCTGGCACCGTCCGAAAAGGCCAGGGCCGCAGGCGCGCCGGTCGAAGTGGACATCAGTGCGCTGAAACCCGGCGAGATGATGACCGTTGCATGGCGCGGCAAGCCTGTGTGGATCATCAATCGTACCGAGCAGATGTTGGCCGAGGTCATCAAGGCCGATGGCGAGGTCGCCGATCCGCATACCCAGAATCCCTTTTCGATCCCGCTCCCCGAGTACTGCCAGAACGAATACCGCTCCCGTCCGGAGCACAAGAACATCCTCGTGCTCGTGGGCATCTGCACGCACCTGGGCTGTTCGCCGAGCCCGCGCTTTTCGCCAGGTCCCCAGCCGAACCTGCCGGCCCACTGGCCGGGCGGTTGGCTGTGTCCGTGCCATGGCTCGACCTTTGACTTGGCCGGCCGCGTGTTCAAGAATAAGCCCGCACCGCAAAATCTCGATGTACCGCCGTTCATGTTTAAGACGGCCACGCAGCTCGTGATTGGCCAGGACGAGAAGGGAGAGGCGTAAATGGCGACGACGGACAATCCTGATGAAGGCACGGGCCTGCTCGGCTGGATCGATCGCCGCTTTCCGCTGAGTTCCACCTGGAAGGCGCACGTATCCGAGTACTACGCGCCAAAAAATTTCAATTTCTGGTATTTCTTCGGCTCACTGGCCCTGCTCGTGTTGGTGATCCAGATCGTCACTGGCATCTTCCTGGTGATGAACTACAAGCCCGACTCGCAGCTGGCGTTTGCGTCGGTCGAGTACATCATGCGCGAAGTGCCGTGGGGCTGGCTGATTCGGTACATGCATTCGACCGGCGCATCGATGTTTTTCGTCGTCGTCTATCTACATATGTTCCGGGGGCTGCTGTATGGCTCCTATCGCAAGCCGCGCGAACTGGTGTGGATCTTCGGCTGCCTGATCTTCCTGTGCCTGATGGCCGAAGCGTTCTTCGGCTATTTGTTGCCATGGGGCCAGATGTCGTTCTGGGGCGCGCAGGTCATCGTGAACTTATTCTCCGCAATTCCGTTCATCGGTCCGGACCTGTCGCTGTGGATCCGTGGCGACTACGTCGTATCGGATGTCACGTTGAACCGCTTTTTTGCGTTTCACGTGATCGCGATTCCGCTGGTGCTGATCGGTCTGGTCGTTGTTCACATCATCGCGCTGCATGAAGTCGGCTCGAACAACCCCGATGGCATCGAGATCAAGGCCAAGAAAGATGCAAACGGCATTCCGCTGGATGGCATCCCGTTCCATCCGTACTACTCGGTGCACGATTTTTTTGGCGTCTGCGTCTTTCTGCTCGTGTTCTGCGCGATCATCTTCTTCGCACCCGAGATGGGCGGCTATTTCCTCGAGGCGAACAACTTCGTGCCGTCCGACCCACTTAAGACGCCGACCGAAATTGCACCGGTCTGGTACTTCACCGCGTTCTACGCGATGCTGCGTGCGACGACGGACGACTTCAAGATCGTGTTGATGATCGTGGCCGGGTTGCTCGGCGTGCTCGGCTTGATCAAGGCCCGCGGGGGGGTGAAGAAGATTGGCTCGGTCATGGCTGCCGTGCTCGTGATCCTCGCGATGATCAGCACCCAGGCCAAGTTCTGGGGCGTTATTGTCATGGGCGGCGCCGTTCTCACGCTGTTTTTCCTGCCGTGGCTCGATTGTAGCCCGGTCAAATCCATCCGCTATCGTCCGGGCTTTCATCGATTCTTCTATGGGATCTTTGTCGTCGTCTTCCTGACACTGGCCTTTCTCGGCACGCGGCCTCCATCCCCGGCCGCGACCGTGATCGCGCAGGCTTGCACGCTAGTGTATTTCGCATTCTTCCTCGGGATGCCGTTCTGGACTCGCCTGGGCACATTCAAGCAGCCGCCCGAGCGCGTGACCTTCAAGCCGTATTGAACGCGGGAATCGGACGCGAACGGAGAATACCGATGAAGAAATGGCTTTCGATACTTGCGCTGCTGATAGCGGCGCTGGCTGCCACGTTGGGCGTGGCCCGTGCCGAGGAGGATATCGTTCTCGATCGCGCGCCGGACCGCACCAACAATCTCGCGTCGCTGCAACATGGCGCGCAGTTGTTTGTGAACTACTGTCTGAGCTGCCACAGCGCGAGCATGCTGCGCTATAGCAAGCTGCAGTCGATCGGCATTTCGCACAAGGCAATCGAGGACAACCTGTTATTTAGCGGCGGCAAGATCGGTGACACGATGACCGTTGCGATGCGCCCGGCCGATGCGCAGGAGTGGTTTGGCGTCGCGCCGCCAGACTTGTCGCTCGAGGCGCGCGCGCGAGGCGTGGACTGGTTGTACACGTACTTGCGCACGTTCTATCGCGACCCAACGCGGCCGACTGGGTGGAACAACCTCGCGTTCCCGAATGTCGGAATGCCCCATGTACTGTGGCAACTGCAGGGCGTGCGTGACGCGAAATTCATTGAACATAAAGGTGAGAACGGTGAGGTGACGCACCAGTTCGACGGCTTTACCCAGGTGACCAACGGGACGCTTACGCCGATAGACTATGATTCGTCTGTCGCCGACCTTGTCTCCTATCTTGCCTGGATGTCAGAGCCGGCACGCAAAACGCGCGAGCGCATAGGCGTGTGGGTGCTGCTGTTTCTCGGCGTGCTGACCCTGTGCGCCTGGAGGCTCAACGCCGCGTACTGGAAAGATATCAAGTAAACACGTCGTTAGCGGTGTGGGGCTGGCAGCGAAGAAGAACGGCATGGGGCGGTCTTCTCAGCACAGGCCCTTCGGTTTTTTGAGGAAAGTAAAAATGATGGTTTTGTATTCCGGCACCACTTGTCCATTCTCCCAGCGTTGCCGGTTGGTGCTGTTCGAAAAAGGCATGGACTTTGAGATCCGCGATGTTGACCTGTTCAACAAACCGGAGGACATTTCGGTGATGAACCCGTACGGGCAGGTGCCGATCCTCGTGGAGCGCGATCTGATCCTGTACGAGTCGAATATTATCAACGAGTATATCGACGAGCGTTTCCCCCATCCGCAATTGATGCCTGCCGATCCGGTCCAGCGTGCCCGTGCACGGCTGTTCCTGCTCAACTTTGAGAAAGAGCTGTTCGTGCACGTTGGCACGCTCGAGAATGAGAAGGGCAAGACCGCCGAGAAAGCGCACGAGCGCGCGCGTGCGGCGATTCGAGACCGGTTGACGCAACTGGCACCGATTTTTGTCAAGAACAAGTACATGCTGGGCGAAGAATTCTCGATGCTCGATGTCGCGATCGCGCCGTTGTTATGGCGCCTAGACCACTACGGCATCGAACTATCCAAGAATGCAGCGCCGCTGATGAAATATGCGGAACGCATTTTTAGCCGGCCTGCCTATATCGAGGCGTTGACGCCATCCGAGAAGGTGATGCGTCGTTAAGCGGCGGCGGGCTTGCGTCCCCAGCCGTCACTGCTTGCCGGTGTGGCGCCCGTGTGTCGGGCGCGACGCGTCGGCAGTTCAAGGAACAATAATGCAAGAGATTTCCACTAAGCCCTACTTGTTGCGTGCGCTCTATGAGTGGTGCACGGATAATGGATTTACGCCGCATATCGCGGCGAAGGTCGATAACCGCACGCGCGTACCTCGGCAATTCGTGCGTGACGGCGAAATCGTGCTCAACATCAGCTTCGATGCGACCAGCCAGTTGCAAATGGGCAACGACGTAATCGAATTCCTCGCGCGCTTCTCCGGCAAATCGCACAAGATCGAGGTGCCGGTGGGCAATATTCTGGCGATTTATGCGCGCGAGAACGGGCAGGGAATGGCATTCCCGGTCGAGGGGATTCCGCAGGAGCCGGTTGAAGGCGCGCCGGAATTCGAGGCGCTCGCGGCAGATGAATTTTACGATATGACGCCTCAGGAGAAGCAACGCGTGCTGCGTGAGCGCGTGTTGCAGCAGGCGGAACAGAGCGGGTCGGCCGCGGTCGGTCGTGAGGTGCAGCGCGGGCAGCACGCAGAGGGTCCGATTGTGCAAGGGCCCGATGCCGGCGAGGCCGCGGGTGAGAGTCGGAAGGACAGTAGTCGCAAGCATCTGAAAGTGATCAAATGATTTTTTGCCGCAGACTAGCGGCTGTAGTATACTATATGGCTATGCCGGCTTAGCTCATCTGGTAGAGCAGTTGATTTGTAATCATCAGGTGGCGGGTTCGAGTCCTGCAGCCGGCACCAATACTGACGCGGGTCCCAGCGAATGGGGCCCGCTTTTTTTTTGTTCTACAAAACCCGCTTTGTTCTACAAAATTGCTTTTGCTGACAAGACGGAGGCCACGTAGCGCGCTCTGAAGGGTCAACTGGCAGCTAAGCATTTCACGCCGATCGGTGCTGCACGACTCGCCGACAACAAGAAGCCGCCGCCAGTTACCATCCAGCCGATGGAAGAGGGCTGACCATGCAGAGAGTGCCCCCGTCACCGGCCGATCGGCGATTGAATAAGAGCACGGCTGAGTTGGCGATGCGATAACGCCCATCTTGGCGAGACGAAAAGGTTGACGCACACTTGACAAGCTTGCCTACTAGGTGAAGCAGGACCGTATCAGCCGGCAATGAGCGCGACAGCGCCAAGCGTGGCAAAGAAACTCTTGTTAGCTGAGCTACAACCACGCGTATTTACACACGTCGCTTGCAAACAAAATTGTGTCGCCGCTGTCTGGGAAACGCCTTTGTGTATTGAGTGTTGGATGGGTGATGGCCTTGTTCGATGATGCTTTTTGTCGCACCTGGATGCGCGTGCGCCGTTTGGCGCTTAGCGTTGCCTTTTTAAAATAACAAGAACGAGCCCGGCGAGTAGAAGACCCCAATACCGTGGCAATAGCCAGAGGATAGGCCGATTTTGACTTCAATACAGCCGCGCAGCGAGTTTTGGCGGGCAATCTTTGCTCTACCTTGTTAATGCGCCAAATTCAAGATGACCGACTTTGTACATGCGTTATCAGCAAGGGTTCAGAAAACCGTTCACTTACGTATTATAAAGTCGGCGTAATCCTATTCGTATCCGCCTGGGTGGCCATGCGACATTAGGCTATCGTGCGTGCAGTATCGCTTCGCGCTGCGCTCTTCTCACTTTTTGCTAAGCTTGCCGATGGACTTTGATCTAAACGCCACTTTGAACACGCAGGCCGCCATTTACGCGAGCGACGAACAAGCCCGCCCACAGCCTACGGCTGCACCGCCCACGGGCATAAAGCGTTCGGCGAGTCCGGCACCCGACACATCGCTAAAAAAGCCGAAAACTCACACTGCGCTGCCGGTTAACGTGATTTTAACTATTGCGGATCATTTGCCGGCTAAGGATATCCCTGCGTTTTCACTACTGGACAAGCGCACTTATCACCTAATGAAGGAAAGGCGATGGGCCGCGCGCTGTACCAAGCAAGCACGCAACGTCTGTGATTTTGCGTCGTGGCAACAGCTGATTGAAGATATCGAGCGTATCCAGGCTGAATCGGAACTGCGGGTCGAACCCCTCCTGGCACTCTCTACACGATTAATATATTTACCCCCGCAGCAGCGAGTCGAAGCATTCAAACGACTGTTCGTGGCGGCCGAGCATATCCCGGAACAAGGCTTTCGAATACAAAAAAGGTTGCTATTATCCCAGCGCAGTTACACATGCCCGCAAAGCATATTCGATTTTGCCTATGCAATGGCCGAAAGACGTCGACCTGACCAAGAGAATTTCTGGCCCGAGCTGGCCGAGTTGCTTGGGGAGGTGGACTATCGACGCTTCAACTCACAAGCACCTCAGCGTGAAAGGTACCAGGCGTTGCTCAACCGGCTTGCGCACCTAGACCCGTCTGAACAAGCCAAGCTGATCCCCCTATTGGCTGATCGACTGACACTTAGCAGAGGCAATGCCCCCGACTCGGCCTCTTTGGCCTTGCTACAGCAGCTGGCTGCTTCTCAGCGAGGCAGCGCCTTGGATGCTGCTATACGGGATTCGCCCGAAGCAGAGCAGGCCGTCAGGCGCTACGCAGCATTGGCTGACCCAAGACTTAACGAAAGCAATATTCTTTCGGCCTATGTGGCCTTGCTGCAGCAAACACAATCGCTGCCCCCTTCTCAGCAAGGCGCATCGGTCGGCGCGTTGGCCGCTGCTACACGGGTTTTGCCCGAAGCAGAGCGTGCTGTGCGCTATGCAGAAATGCGACAACTGGCGTTATCGCTTTCGGACGAGCAACTGGGAATGGCGCTACGCCGTCTTCCACTAAGTTTAATTGGATTGCCACCCGAGCAACACGCGCACGAACTTCAATTACTGGAGCCTGCGCTACTGCGCGTGCTGCCCGCGCAGCGTGTGCAGGCCGCCCTCGGCCTACTGGAATGTAGTCCCTATCTGAATGACGTGCTCTCAAAGCAAGTATGGCAGCGTGCGCTGCAGCTGCTTGATGGCAGCAGTGAAGCGGAATTATTGGAGTTGTTTAGTGATTCAAGGCTCATGTCCGCCATAGAGTACTCAATGCATGGTGGAAAACGAAGCGATGCCGTCAATGAAATTTTGGCTTTTGTGGAACGTAACCACGTCACTGAGCCCACTCGTGCAATGATATTTGCGCATATGCCTTTATTATGTTCGGCCATGGGGACCATAGGGCGTCATCAGGTCGCACTCGCCCTACTGCGATATAGTTACCAGTTGGATGACATGCGCTCAAAGCAGGTATGGCAGCTTATGCTACGGCTGTTTAACGGCTACGTTGCAACGGAAATACTGGACGTGCTGAGCAAGGCAAGACAAGAGGGCGTGACAACCGCAATGAGCGACCAGAAATGGCAAGATGCCGTCAACGAAATCACGGCTTTTACGGAACGCAGCCGCCTCAATAAGTCCAGTCGTGCAACAATACTCGCGCATATACCGTGGTTACGCAACCCTAATTTGGAGCGGCCTAGGCAGCAGCGGCTAGAGTTGGAGACGAGGGGTAACGAGTGCCAACTGCGTGCCGAACATCTTCCCTTCTACCATAGGCCACAATAGGTTCGTCACCAGCCTCGGCTTATAACGGGCAGCGCTAGAACCGCAATGGCACGAATTGCGGTGTGCTCAAGACCGGGCAGCTGCCCGCCTGCGATAAACTGAACACCGTGGGGATTGGCCGTCGTCGCTAGCAGATTCACACAAAGTGTGAAAAAACTAATGTACTTCAGCGTTAACATCTCGTTTCCAGTATTGCCGCGCTTACCGGGTAGGCGTAACTTGCATGCCACGCTTGCGGACATAGTGTTCTGTCATCGCCACGCTGCCATGCCCCAGTAACGATTGCGCTGCACGTAGATCGGTCGCACTTTCCTTGTCCGTCCCCGCCTTCGCCCGTAGGTCTCTAAACTGAAAGTCTTTTTTATCAATGCCTGCTACGTCGCGGGCGCGATCGAAGCGAAAGCGCAGTGCGGCCTGCCCGAGCGGGCGTCCATACTCATCGACAATCAAACGCGTTGAGCGTGGGTTGTGCGTTCTTTTCCGGGCGGCTAACCGATTGAGCAGTGCGGAAAGCTCACCCACGATTTGGATGCGCAGGGTAAGCGTTGCGTCTTCACCGTCTGTTCGTGAAGAGCGGAAAGCGGCAATCTGATTCCCACCAGATCTTGACTTGCTCCCCGAGATTAGTACGGTGACGGTGTAGAGTCCATTCTGAAAAGGAGTGGTCGTGAAGAAACGATTCACCGAAGAACAGATTATTGGCGTGCTGAAGGAAGGCGAGGCAGGCCTGAAGCCGCCGTAGCCTTGCTAGCCAGCGCAAGGTCGCCCGTAAGCTTTGGCCCTCCTGATGCGCCAAGTCTAGCCTCAGGTGTGCTATCATAGTGCACGGCTGAGGAAGTGTATGGCAAAGATTAAAGAAATTTTGTTGGAGCAAGAACGCTTCGAACTCAAGGCCAAGTCCGGTGGCGGTCTTTTAAGTTATGAAGTATGGGGATGCAGAGAAGCGGGGCGCAACGTAGTGACGCGTTACAACTTGGCTTACATTAATCATGAAATTTATCCACGTGATAATGGTCGGGTTTTGGGTTTTGATAATGCCCACGGCTATCATCACCGGCATTATATGGGGGCAGTTGAGCCAGTCGAGTTTGAGAGTTACGAAGCCACGCTGGATCGCTTTCAACAAGAATGGCAGGATATTATTTTTCAGTATAGGAAGGTAAAACGATGACTAAGGTTGTTGTTCGTACAGGTGATATTGCAGGTTTTTTCGAGCGTGCCCGGGGGGCAGCGCGCCGCGCCGATGCTGGTAAGGTGTTCCCCGAGAAAATTACCTTGTCGTTCGAGGACCCGCAACGGATGTTCACCGTGCTCTCCGAAGCACGGCGGCGTTTAATGCACGAGATTATTAGCGAACCTCAGACTATCGCTGAACTCTCGCGCCGGTTACATCGTGAGCGTACCGCAGTCACAAAGGACGTGCGTATGCTGGAAAAGGCCGGCTTGGTTGTATCACAACGGCAAGCCAATCCTGGCCACGGCGTTCAAAAGCTGGTGCGCTCGGTAGCACCTAAAATTGAAATGGTCGCCACGCTTAACTAAACGTAAGCCGCTGTGGCGAGGCGATGGACCGGCGCGCACGGTGGACGCATCATCCTATTTTACCAGAGTGGGCTGGGTAATCTCCCCGTTTTCCACGGGGTTCAGAAGTAGAAACTATGCGGCCATGGCCAGCCGCTGTTTTGGCGTCAATCCGCCCAAGGCCATGTTCGGGCGATCGTGATTGTCAGTCCACATCCAGTCGGTCGCGAAACGCTGGACGTGCTCCAGGTCCTTCCAGTGGTACTGCGACAGCCATTCGTAGCGCACCGTCCGGTTGAATCGCTCGACATACGCATTGTGCTGAGGCTTACCCGGCTGGATGTAGTCGAGCTTGATGCCGTATTGCCGGGCCCATTCGGTGATCGTCGCGCTCAGGTACTCGGGCCTGTTGTCACACCGAATCGCCTTTGGCCGGCCACGCCAACTGATGATCTGCCGCAGCGCACGGATCACCCGCTGCGAGGGCAGCGAGAAGTCGATCTCGATGCCGAGCGCTTCGCGGTTGAAGTCGTCGATCACGTTAAACAGTCGGATGCTGCGTCCGTCGGTCAGTGGGTCGTGCATGAAGTCCATCGACCAGAACTGGTTGACGGCAGTGGGCACCGACAGCGGTTCCGGAACCTGCCGGACCAGCCGCTTGCGTGGCTTGATCCGCAGGTTCAACTCCAGTTCGCGATAGATCCGGTACACGCGCTTGTGATTCCAGCCGAAACCCTTCACATTGCGCAGGTACAGGAAGCACAGCCCAAAGCCCCAGTTCCGGTGGTTGTCGATCAGGCGCAGCAGCCAGTTCGCAATCTCCTCGTTCTCGGCATTGCGCAGGCCAACGTACCGATAGCAGCTCTGGCTGATCCCAAACGCCTCACATGCCAGCCGGATCGATATGCCTCGACTGGACACCGCGTGCAGGGCCATCTCGCGCCGGCGAGATGGCCTCAGTCCTTTTTTGCGAGTGCCTCCGAAACGATTTCGGCCTTGATCTTCTCTTCGACGACCATCTTGCGCAGCCGGGCATTCTCGACCTCCAGTTCCTTCATCCGCGCCATCAGCGACACGTCCATGCCGCCGTACTTCGAGCGCCACTTGTAGAACGTCGCCGTGCTAATGCCCAGCTCTCGGCACAGATCCAGTACCGCCAGCCCTGCCTCCAGGCGCTTGAGCGCCTCCACGATCTGGCTGTCCGTGAATCTCGACTTTTTCATTGCGTAGAACTCCCTTAACGAGAAAATTCTACTTCTGTTCCCACCGTTTTTTTGGGGGGATTACCCTTCATTGACTTTCTCTGGCTTCATTGTCCACCCTATTTGGTATCCGTAAAATTGTCAAAGTCCAATCTGGTACCACCACCGCATCGGTCCACGATCCCACATCATCTTCAGCGTTGATTGCGAGGTTCAGGTTTCTCTCATGCTGTTTTCATAGTGTTCAAGATCTTGGAGCAGACGATCAAAACCACTATACCTCTTACGATTACGTTCGACAAAGGCTATGACCTCGGTTTTGACGTCTTCCCATTGCTGGTCAGAAAAGAGTAAAACCGAATTCCAGTATGGCAATTTAGAAAGTGGAGAAAGTGCGTTGAACACGTCTTTTGTATCGCAGTTGTCAAGTAAACGTAGTGCACGCTGCCACACTTGTTGGGATAGCGCTTCATGTTCGTTTAATCTAATTGTACTCAGTGTCAGCTTAGATACTAATGATGCCCGCTGCTCTGACGGCATGTTTTGGATGGTTTCGTTGCTGCTATCGATCAAGCTTAGTGCACGCTGGACTATTTGCTTGGCTAGCCCTTTGTCGTACAGGTCTGGTGCGTATCTAATAAGCTCAATCGCCGCCAGTGCCCGCTGTTCGGGCAGCACACGTTCAATGATGGGTTCAAGTCGCGGTAGCTCGTATGCTTGTTGCTGAGCTGACGGTAAGTCTAGCACCGCTTGTAACAGATAGCGTAACGTCTCACCTAATTGGTGATCTGGCAGAGACAGCGTTAAGTGCCGTAGATTGGCATAGTATAGAGATGTTTGTTCCTCTGACAGCAGCCATAGTTCTCTGGCCAACGCGCCGATCGGCGCGCCGCGGTATGACGCCGGCAAATGTTGCACCCATTGGATCAGCGTTTCGTACAATTCAGTGAGTGTCGTAGCTGTAGGATAGTGGTCGGGATCAAATTCGATTAGCAGTGCGGCCAGTTTTCTGATCAGTTCAGCTTGCTCGGCGGGGTTCAATGCGGGAAGCCGGCTCATAAAAGCCCGATATTCGGTTGCAAACTGCAAAGGTTCAATGGGAAGCTCTCTTCGAATCGATGCAAGGGCAGCCCAGGTGCTACCTTGTCCAGGACTGCGTCGTTCGGCGTCGGCATAGGCAAACTCATACAACTCGCGTTGCGGTGAAAGACAGGCTATGGATACGATCATGTCTTTTTGTAATTGCAGGCCTCGTATTGGTACACGGCCTGCAGCTTCGAAGACCTGTTGGAATGCTGCTCTCTGTTGCTCTTCAGGCAAACCACTTAACTGCTTCGACAGCGTCTGAAGTGGCTCGGCACGCAGCATCGGCTCCGCACGGATGCGCTCAATTTCAGTGAGTAACCGTTGCACCGATGTGAGATTTGGCACAGGGCCATCGTTGGCGTTTCTGGTGCAAAACCAGCTTAGTCGCCACTCTTTGAGTGCGTGGTAGGTCCGTCTGTCTACGGCTGACAGGTTAGGGATGTCGAATAACGACATGTGGGCGGCCACCCGTTGAAGGATTTCAGGCGGCAGGTTATGGTACGTCGTCGGGCGTTGCTGTACGCCAGTATTCGCCCGCGCTGCTAAGCGTGGGGGCAGCGGTGAGGCAGTGGCCGCAGAGCTATGCTGGCTTGGTATCGCATAAACGGCAGCCTGAGCGCTATTAGGCGTGGAAGCGGGATCAAAGTCCATTGTCAACTTTAAAAGAATTGTTAACTTCAGCTAGGTTGGCGGCCGGCAATTAGTCAGCGCTTTGTATTGTAGCTGCCTGGTGTCTTACCTCATACACCTTGATAGCCGCTATAGATATGGAGCTCGTAGGCGTATCCCTTTTATGCCATATAATCCTGATTTCGAACGCCAGATGAAGCTGGCGGAAGAGATCATGCATGACGACCGCGACAGTTTGCGGGCGCTTGCCAAGTGGCCCCTTGGCGATGGATTCGCGCGGACCTGATCTATGCCGTGCATGATCGCCGAAACTACATCGCAAAGACCCGCGCTTACCGGCTAGTCGACACCCGGTTTTGAGGGGCCCATGCGGATGGCTGTGTGCGGGATTTTTATCGTGCCGCTGATAAGTCAGGTTGTTTTGTCGATAACTGGGTTTGTTTATGCCAAAGATTGGCATAAACACCTTGTCGCCTTAGCAAACTACTATGCGTGCCCGTCTCCAAGATCGCACCCTCTTGCATGACTAAAATCAAGTCCGCATGCTGAATGGCCGAAAGTCGGTGTGCAATCACGAGCCGCGTGGTGTGACGATAACGCTCATAGAGATGCTTGAAGATATCGGCCTCCGTGTGTGCATCGAGCGCCGCAGTCGGTTCATCCAATAGTAGCAAAGGGCTATTGCGCAATAAAGCGCGGGCCAGTCCCACACGTTGTCGCTCACCGCCCGACAATTTGTTGCCTCGCTCGCCAATCGGCGTGTCCAGGCCCTGGCTCGCCGCAGCAATAACGGATGTCAGCGCACAGGAATGGATAACTTGTTCAAGTTCCGAATTAGAGGCTTGCGGGCAGGCAAAGCAGATGTTTTCGCGTATCGAGCGATCCAGCAAATGTGCGTCTTGTGTCACATAGCTGATCGACTGACGCAACTGCGACTCGGAAAACGATTCGATGGGTTGACCATCGATGAGGATTTGCCCTTCATCGAGCTTATACAGGCGCAATAACAACTTGATGAGCGTGGATTTCCCCCCGCCGCTCGGGCCTACCAGCGCACAAAAGGCACCAGCAGGAATCAAAAAATTCGCGTGGTGCAATACTCGTTTACCGCACGGATGGCGAAAGCTGGCGTTGCGAAATTCGATCGATGGTGCCTGCTTGAACAGGGAGGAGCCCAAGGGTTCGAAGTGCCATCTGACACGGATGGTGTGCAGCAATTCCGATAGATTAAACAAACCTATCTGGACTTCCCGCACCACATAGCCGAACGTGCTGAGCGGCAAAGTAAATCGCAGCAGGTAACTGTTCAACAGCACGAAATCGCCAATGGTGAGCCGGTGTGCCAGGATATCTCGTCCCGCTAAAGCCGTGAGTGTGGTCAACCCGATACCGACAATCAGTAATTGAGCGGCGCCAACGATCTCCATCTTGCGCGTGATATGGATACTCGCCCAGGCGCGCATTTTTAACACACGGTCGAGTCGGGTTAATTCGCTGGCTTCATTCGAAAACGCTTTGACCGTATCGGCATGCGTTAGCGTATCGACCAGCCGCGTAGAGGCACGATCCGACGCCCGGTTTTTCTTGCGTTGCAGCGCTTCACAGCGCTTCGCCGTTGATACACTAAAGTAAATATAAAGGGTTAGAACCCCCAGCAAGACAGCTGCATAAACGAGGCCAAACAATGAGAACACGACGATGCCGACGACCGCGATTTCGACAACAATCGGTGCGAGGCTCCAAAAGAGCCCGATAATTGCACGCATCGCACTGTCTTGTACGCGCGAGAGTTCGCTCACAGAAGCGCCTGTTTGGTGAGCACTCAATGCCGCAGCGGGTTGACCGAGCACTCGGCTGACGTAATTCAGCGTAATCGTGCGTTTGATACGCTCATTGACCAACACGAACAAATACTGTTCGCAACGGTTCGTCGCTTGTGACAGAAACCACGCGCCGCCGTAAGCTACACAGAGCAGGTAGACGCTCACTGCCGAGAGCGCCGCGTTGGACAAACCGTCGATGAGCCACTTGAGCAACATCGGTGCGATAATGGTTAGCCCGACTGAGCATCCTGTACAGCCAATGGCTGCGATGATCTGAAGACGCGTTTTCCATTCACGCGTCCACAAGCAATGCAGCAAAAACAAGATTGTTTTGAAGAGACCATGCTGCATCACGCTTTACTCGCTAGTCATTGCCATCCTTGAACAAACAGTTCGGCGGCATAGAGGTGAAGGAGGCCCATAAAATATTTGCTATGTCCCTTGCTGCTATGTTGAATCGCAGCACGTGTGCGTTTTACGTCGACATAGCCCTCTTTGGCCAAAAATCCCTCGAGACAGAGCGCCATCATATGATCCTTGTGGTCACGAATGCCCAACAAATCGATACCTGATGTTTCGCCTTTGTTTCGTCGCCATAGGTTCGGATACCCTGTGGCCGCCGAAACAGATTCTCTCAGCACAATGCGATTATGCGCTCCTTCGAAATGATCGTAACTGGGTATGGACAACGCAAACTCGACCATTGGCTGGCAAAGAAACGGATAATGCGTGGGTTGGGTAAATGGATAGGCGGGCGATCGAATGTCGTCGAGCGTCAAAAAAGCCAAAGCCAGCTGATAGAGCTGGCCGGGTAACCGAACCTTATTTTGCTGGAGAAAGGGATGCAGGTACGCTCGTCGATCGAACGATTCGTGCTGTGCTTCTTCAGATAGAAGATCGAGCGTACCGCCGTTATTTTCAAAAAGATCTGAAGAAAACAACGATCGGGCCGCAGCTGTTACCACTTGGGTCAGAGGCGCTCTATGAATGAGCGCCAGGTCCATCGCCACGCGCACCAATCGTTGCCATTGCCATGTCAGTGCCGCATCGGCAAGCGCGCCGAAAGGCGGAGGCGCCAAAAAGAGCGAATCCCCTCCATGCCCGCTGATCAACTGAGTATGCTCTCCTTTATCGAGTTGGCTTGCAAAATACTGATTAAACGCAAGCAGACAATATCGGATATGTGGTTTAGCCACCCGCGGAACAGACTGAACAGGGGCAAACGATAATACCCTCGTATCCACCTCATGGAGATGAGCCTGTACGCTTTGTGCAACGTGACGCGCATGGTCCAGCTCGTTGGACGAAGCGACACCGGCATGGTAATAATGCGCGCAAGACAGTGGATGGTCAGCAGAGGAGACTGCGCGCATTGCCAGCAGCACGGAGCTGGATTCCAGACCTCCGGAGAGTTCCAGCACGGGCCGATCGGCCAACGATACAAACCGATTAAGATAATTCTTTAAAATGCCGAATGGGGTTTGGGTGTCATCTTCTACTGCGTGCTTGAGGGGGTCCCAAACCGTCACGATTTGCGGTTGACCACCATCGATATAGGAGACGGCGCAGCCCGCCGGAATTTCTTGGATACGATCGAACGGCAATACACCATTTTGTACGGTGCCCGTGCGTAACCATGTCGTAAAAAAGTTTTTATTCCATGCTGGACGCTCGCCGCTCTCCACCAAGGTTTGATGCAGGCACGTAATCGTATCCGAAAAAAGCAAACCGTGACGGCTGGACCATGCCCAATATACAGGCCATTGGTTACTTGGATCGCTGCAGCAGATCAACTTTTTGGCAGTCAGGTCAAAGCAGATAAATAAATATTTACCCCAGAATCGAGCCATGAGACGCGCGGGACCTACTGCCGCAATTGCCTGCAAGTCGTCTTCCTTAATTTCGCTCTGGTCCAGCTTCGAAAATGCTGAACCATAAAAACAGTAGAAGTACGTGCCAGATTGCCCACATAGGGCACGCGTCTTGGCCCTGTCTTGTTGATGCCAAAGTGCACCTGCAATCTGGTTAGATGGGTCGCGTACGAACCTCCAATCCCGTTTTTGTGCTAAATAATCCTGCGTCTTCGGATAGGCGATGCCGAGTAGGGTCATAGGGGCAGTGCTAGCAGAGAATGGGGGCATTCCAGAATAACGGATAGCTCTTTGCGTCTGAGTGGGCTATCGCCAATCACCACCTCTCCGGCTTCCGACCAGGCGTGTGCATAAAACGGAAAAGATTGCACGCCGATCACCAATTTCAATGCTAAGCCGGCACGCGCGCACAGCATAGTCAGCGCGACGGACCACTCCAAACACTTGGTTGGCCGAGGGTAAAATAGGCAGGCCCAATTGAGCGTGTTCACAAAGGGCGCGTAATCATCCGGCTGGCCGACGCATAAGCCTGCTCCGGCCTCACGGTGAGCTTGATTGCATAACTGCAACAACCCGGCCATTCCGCGCCGCGCGGCACATCGGTGCACGGATCTTAAGATGAGCGTGGCTTTGGCGATGTTTGTCCAAGCAGGTCGATGTGCAAAGGCATCGTCAGGTAACTTCCAACCATTGGCCGACATCCCCCCTGTTTGCGGCGAGGGGCTCAACGTGTTCAGTTTAGCGTCAGCTTCTGGAAACGAAGCGGCACTAATCCAATTGGCACGCTTTAATTCTTCCAGAATGGCTGAATGCTGAAGCGTGCCAGTCTGAGAAAAGCGCTCAATATCCAGCCCAAGCTGTGACGCCAATGCCGCAGATTGCCTCTCGGTTAAAACAGCGTACCGATCGCGCACTACATCAAGCAAGATAATTTGCTTAGCGAAACAGGCGCCAAAAACATTGGGCATCAAATGATGCGGCATTTTTTATGATTGTTCTGTATCGTGACTACAGGGGAACGCTAAGCAAAACCTTAGTAAGCGTCACAATACATCTAAGATTCATGCAATCCTGAGATACATTCGAAGCAGTACTTAAAGGCATTTGCTTAGCGCTGTTTTATATCAGGCTAAAATTAATCCAAGAAGCGGCCAATGCCGGCTTCTCTGTATTTCCCCGAACCGCCCAGCGTCGATTCAGAAGCACACAGTTCCATCAGCGATTCATCATCCAACAGGAAGTCCGACATTTCATGCGTTACGTCTTGTTGCTTATTCATGAGAATCTCCTTGATCTCGTAGCTGGGAGAAAACCGCTTCCCGACTAGGCAAGCGGTTAAGCCTATGTCGTTCAAGCCAACATGGGCAGGATCAGTGTAGTAGATCAGAGAAAGCGGCCAACGCCAGCTTCTCGGTATTGTCCCGAACCGCCCAGCGTCGATTCAGAAGCGCACAGTTCCATCAGCGATTCATCATCCAACAGGCAGTCCGACACTTCATGCTTCACGTCTTGGTGCTTATTCATGAAAATCTCCTTGATCCCGTAGTGTTAAAAGAAAGCCGCTATCCGAGTAGGCAAGCGGCTAAACCTATGTCGTTAAAATCAACATAGGCAATATCAGTGTAGTAAAAAATTGAGATTTTGCAAGAGGGCGGGTGAAATTCTTGTCAGCTCCATGAGCATTGTTTATTATTCTGTGTGAAAGGTGCGGAAAATGAAAATATTGTTGCGTGCATCGCACCATAACGATACTGCATGCTGCGGTGCCGTGAAGGTGCAACACCTTGAAAAGGTAGCGTTGGATACTTTTCGGTATCATGGTTCACTTTTGGTTGCCGCTATGCGCTTGCATTTGCTCTAACTGCTCTGCCATCCATGAAGATCCGCCGTTGGCGTGCCGCGATAGTCGGCGTTATCGCTGTCTTTCTGATTGCCGCGCTCTCGCTACATGTCTTTTCTCGGGACAAGCATCCGCATTACTTGACCGCGAATGTCGAACGCGGCGATCTCGAGCATGCGGTGCTCGCGACGGGCACGCTACAGGCATTCAAGCAGGTTGATGTCGGCGCACAGGTCTCTGGCCAACTCAAGTCGCTGAAGGTCAAGCTCGGCGACACGGTCAAGACGGGACAATGGCTCGCGCAGATCGACCCGGTTCTCTTGCAGAACGCGCTGCGTCAGGCGGAAACCAACGAGCAGAACTTCGTTGCGCAGAGGCGTGCAACGGCTGCGCAGCTTCGGCAGGCTGAACTCGAATTCCGCCGCCAGCAACAAATGCTGCGGGATGACGCGACTTCGCGGCGGGATTGCGAAGAGGCGAGCGCGGCGCTTGTTGTGCAGCGTGCGAATCTCGCGTCGCTCGACGCGCAGATTCGCTCGGCCCGCATTCAAACCGAGACCACACGGGCCAATCTCGACTACACGCGAATCGTTGCGCCGATGGATGGGGAAGTGGTCGCGATTGTTACGCAGGAAGGCCAGACTGTGATCGCGCAGCAGCAGGCACCGGT
Organism: Mycetohabitans sp. B3; assembly: GCF_021498065.1. Taxonomy (NCBI): domain Bacteria; kingdom Pseudomonadati; phylum Pseudomonadota; class Betaproteobacteria; order Burkholderiales; family Burkholderiaceae; genus Mycetohabitans; species Mycetohabitans sp. B3. Next base: position 91,477 of record NZ_JAHLKN010000017.1, read on the forward strand.
GATCCTGAAGCTTGCCGACCTCGACACGATGACGGTGAAGGCACAGGTATCGGAAGCTGACGTGATTCGCCTGCACCCAGGCCAGGCTGCATACTTCACGATACTCGGCGAACCGGACAAACGCTATTATGGCAAGTTGCGCGCGATCGAGCCCGCGCCGCAGAATTTCCTCGATACGCAACAAAATTCGCTCGGTGGCTCGTCCAAGCTCAATACGGCTGTGTTCTACAACGCGTTGTTCGAGGTGCCCAATCCCGGTCACCGGCTGCGCATCTCGATGACTGCGCAGGTCAGCGTACTGCTCGGCGTCGCGCGGCAAGTGCTCAATATCCCGGTTTCCGCGCTTGGCGCGAAGGCGCCGGATGGGCGGTACGCGGTACGTGTGCTCGATGCCAATGGCAGGACCGTCACGCGTCAAGTCAGCACCGGGCTGAACAACAACGTCAAGGTCGAGATCCGCGATGGACTCAAGGCCGGCGAACGCGTTGTGATCGGCGACGCGTCCGATACTTTCACCAGCTCAGCGCGCTGACGATGCCCCGACCGCTGCTGCAGCTCATCAACGTCACGCGGCACTTTCCTGCCGGCGACCGGGATGTGGTCGTGCTGAAAAACGTCAACCTGTCGATCGTCGCGGGAGAGATCGTTGCGATCATCGGCGCGTCAGGTTCCGGCAAGTCGACGCTAATGAATATTCTGGGCTGCCTGGATCATCCGAGCGCCGGCAGCTACCGGGTCGATGGCCGCGAGACACGCGAACTCGACGGAGACGAGCTAGCACAACTGCGGCGCGAGCGCTTCGGCTTCATTTTTCAGCGCTACCATCTGCTGCCGCACCTGAGCGCGGCAGAGAACGTCGAAATGCCGGCAATCTATGCGGGCAGTGCGCAGTCTGTGCGGCGAGCGCGCGCTGAGCATCTGTTGGCACGGCTCGGGCTCGCGCAGCGCGCCGGGCACCGCCCAAGCCAGCTATCCGGCGGACAGCAGCAGCGCGTCAGCATCGCACGTGCGCTGATGAACGGCGGCGAAGTGATCCTTGCCGATGAGCCGACAGGGGCACTCGATTCGAAGAGTGGTCAGGAGGTAATTCGGCTTCTGCGTGAGCTGAACGCGCTCGGCCATACGGTGATCATTGTCACGCACGATGAGCATGTCGCCGCGCACGCGCGCCGGATCATCGAAATCCGCGATGGCAAGATCGTCGCAGACCGGACGAACACGCTATGCTCGGCGGCCGATGTCAGCGTATCGGCCGCGGATACGGTAGCCACCGACGCTACATTGACCGCATCCGCATCCGCCGACACATCATTTGCCGTTATCGACCACGTAACTGCACAGGCAAACGCACCGGTCGCATGCGGTACACCCGTTTCCGCGGTGGACACGCGGGCTGCCACGCCTGCGCTACGTGCGCGCCGCTGGCCGGCGAGTGCCGGACGCTTTGCCGAGGCATTTCGGATGGCATGGCTCGCGCTCATGTCGCATCGGCTGCGCACGGGTCTGACGATGCTCGGTATTATCATCGGTATCACGTCGGTGGTATCCATTGTTGCGATTGGCGAAGGCGCGAAGCGCTACATACTCGATGAGATCGCCAGTATTGGCACGAACACGATCAACATCTTCCCGGGCCGCGACTGGGGCGACAGCCAGGCGAGCACGATCGAAACGCTTGTGCCCGTTGATGTGGCCGCACTCGCCGAGCAGCCCTATCTTGACAGCGTGACACCCGAGACGTCGCGCAGCTTGTTACTACGCTACCGAAACATCGACATCAACGCGTTAGTGAGTGGTATCGGCGAACATTACTTCCAGGTACGGGGGATACGCTTCACTCAAGGGATGGGTTTCGGTCCTGACGACGTACGCCGTCAGGCGCAAGTGGCGGTGATCGACCAGAACACACGTCGCAAGCTGTTCGGCGCCAACTCGAATCCACTCGGCGAGGTAGTGCTCATCGGCAACCTGCCGTGTGTGGTGATCGGTGTGACGGCGGACAAGAAGAGCGCGTTCGGTGAGATAAAGAGCCTAAACGTATGGGTACCCTACACGACAGCGAGCGGCCGGCTGTTTGGTCAGCGCCATTTTGACAGCATCACGGTGCGGGTGCGCGATGGACAGCCGAGCACGGCAGCCGAAAACAATCTCGTGAAGCTGATGACGCAGCGCCACGGTCGCAAGGATTTTTTCACTTACAACGTGGATAACGTGGTCAAAACGGCTGAAAAGACCGGCCAAATGCTGACGCTATTGTTGTCGCTGGTCGCGGTGATCTCACTCGTGGTCGGCGGGATTGGCGTGATGAATATCATGCTCGTGTCGGTGATCGAGCGAACGCGCGAGATCGGCATCCGGATGGCCGTCGGCGCGCGGCAGAGCGATATCATGCAGCAGTTCCTCATCGAGGCGGTTGTGGTATGCCTGATGGGCGGCGCAATTGGCATCGTGTTGTCGTTTGGCACGAGTTTTATCTTCCCGCTGTTTGTCGCTCAATGGAAAATGGTGTTCTCTGTCGCCTCCATTGTCACCGCGTTCTTGTGTTCGACACTAATCGGCATCATTTTCGGTTTCATGCCCGCTCGCAACGCTGCACGGCTCGATCCGATCGATGCGCTCGCGCGCGATTGAGGTGACGCCATGATGATCCGCATTGCGAGTGTTTTCCACCGCCTGCTCGCGCTCGCCTGCGCCGCCGCGTTGCTTGCGGGTTGCACGAACGCGCGCCGCCAGCCGTTGCCTGCAGTGGACCTGCCTGCCCATTGGACAGCGTACGACGCGAGCGGCGCGACAGCGCAGACGCATCCCTGCGCTGTCTCTAGCCCATCTGAGCCTTGCGCGGCAGCGTCTATTCTGGCCGACTGGTGGCGCAGCTTCGGTGACCCGGTGCTCGATCGGCTAATTGCCGACGCGCTTGCCGTGAACAACGATCTCGCCGCCGCTGCGATCCGCGTCTATCGCGCACAGCTGCGGGCCAATCTTGTCGCGACCAACCTGACGCCCACTGTGACGCTCGGCGGCAACGGCCGCGTATCGCGCACGCTGGATTCGCACCAGGCATTACGCGCGAGCAGCGTGTCCGGCTCCCTCAACTACGAACTCGACCTGTGGGGCAAGCTCGCCGCGCAGCGCGATGCGGCGCGTTGGGAAGCCGACGCGACGCAGGCCGACCGCGACGCAGCACGGCTTTCACTGATCGGCACGACGGCCGCGTTGTACTGGCAGATCGGCTACCTGAATCAGCAGATTGCGCTTGGCGATGCGAACATCGCGTATGCGCAGCGCACGCTCGCGCTGGTGCGGGCGCGTCATGCGGCCGGCGCGGTCTCCGGGCTCGATGTCGCGCAAGCCGAGCAAAACTTATCCACGCAGCGCGCGATGCAAACACAATGGATTCAGCAGCGTACCGAAAACCGTCACGCGCTCGCGATCTTGCTTGACCGTCCGCCGCAAGCGCGGGCCGCCGAACCCGCTGCGCTGCCTGACCGGCTGTTGCCGGCAGTGCCAGCGGGCTTGCCTGCCGACCTGCTCGCACGGCGTCCGGACCTGCGCGCGGCGGAGTTCCGATTGCGCAGTTTGCTCGCGAACATTGATATCACACGCACCCACTTCTACCCGTCGCTCACGCTGACCAGTTCGATTGGCACATCAAGTGTGAGCCTTGAGCGTGCGCTGTCGAATCCTATCGCAACGCTCGGCCTTGGGCTCGCGCTGCCCTTTATTCAGCGGAACACGATGCAGCTGCAGATTAAAGTGTCGCAGACACAATATGAGGAAGCCGTCGTCAACTTCCGCCAGCAGCTGTACACGGCGCTCGGCGAGGTCGAGAACGCGCTATCCGCACGCGTGCAGCTCGAACAAGAAAGCGAACAGCGTACACTGTCGCTCGCTCAGGCGCAGCGCGCGGAAGCGCTTGCGCGGGCCCGCTTCGTCGCTGGTGCGACTGGCGTACAACCGTGGCTCGATCAGCAGCAGCGGTTGCGCGACGCGCAGAGCGCCGATGCACTGAACCGCTTGGATCGGCTTAATAACCGAATGACTTTATATAAGGCGCTGGGCGGCGGTGATCACTGATTGAATTTCCATTCTTCCAGAGCCACGTACACCCGAGACTATCCATCGGCATTCGTCGGCTTGCCGCCGTCGAGATTCTTGTGGTAGTTCGCCGTGGAGGGCGCTGCCGATCGGCATGAGCAGCAGACGCATGTTCTTGACGTTCATCGCCGTGCCATAGCGTTTGGCCAAGCGCGTGAGAAATGGCATGTCGATTTCTCCTTGTCTCTAGGATAAAAAAACTCACTTGCTGGATGACTGCAAGAAACGTCTCGATCACTAGATGAGCTTCAGGCATTCAGACCTACAAAGTATTGAGAATTCGAGAATCTCATACAGATTCTCCTACGCCATACTTAAGACGTGCTGCAGCCGATTCATGCCGTTATGACTGGAACACGGCGATTTCGTGGCGGATCGCTACATTGTCGATTATCCGGTTGAAGCGCTCGGCGGCACGCTTCCCGTGCAGCGGGCGGAGACATGGACGGATTGCGAAATTGATGCCATCGTTAGCGAGGCTGAGGCTCCCTCAATCGGGGCCGTTCTAAAGTGGAAATTTCCGGCCCTTCGGGATGGGCCGAATCGGCCCGGGGCTTGCACTGGCAGAACGCCTGATTGATATTGAGCTGGTCAAAGTTCCCACGCTGTCAGATGTTCGTTAAATCGTTGGAACTACCACGTGCATCAAAAGCTTTTCGTTTTCGGTGATTGCTTCATCAAAACCAAGCCTATGAGCAGGCAGGCGGCCGACAAAGTCGTGCGATTCAGTTTGATAGAAATTTCTGAGGATAAACTCGGCAAACCACCGAGGGGTTATCCCAGAAGAAACAGGAATGCGACATCCCTGAACATCGCCCAATGTAAGGTGGCAGCATGGATGGTTAATGTCGACGGCGGCTGCTTGATCAAAGTCAAATCGCAAGGGGGAGGGCACGATGCGCCGCGATACGATATCCAAAAAGAGCTCATCTCGCATGTACGAATCAGGATCATCCTGGAATGCGCGCAAGCTGGGCGAGGGATAATACGCGAGTCGATGCTTGACGAGCTGTTCGCCTTCAAAAAGGTACATCATCTGAAGCAATCCCCCATCGAGTAGCTTGACGTTGTACGAACGTTTATCCGACAGCTCCAGATGAATAACCTCGTAGTCGATTTCGCCCACGGCAATTGATACGTGCTCGGCCCCACCAAATGTGATCTCCCATCCCTGAGCGGAAAGTTGTCGTAGAACGGGAAAATTTTGATCATCAGCAATTCCAAGTTCTATCAACGATGACACGATTTGCTCGATGTCATCTCTGACCGTGCGCGGTTGTTGCGGGGGCTTCATACACTGTCCCTAAGCAGCCGAAGAAGCTTCTGCTTTGTTTCTTCATCAAGATCATCGGGCGTGAGTTCTCCTCGTTCCAAGGCGTCTACCAATTCAACTGCGCGCCCCTTCTTTTGCTCCAAGCGTCGCTTTTCGTGTGGCGACAGATCGCGGTATGCGATTCTAAGCTTTCCGAGAACGCTATCGGTGGGATAGGTGAAACACAAGCGAAAATCATTCTGCTTCAACCGCTGAAATTCTTGAATAAGATGAGACATTCCCTCGCCATGTCCTATCACGCGTACCCACGCCTTGCTTCGGGTGATTGCTGTGAACAAACGGTTGCGCAGATTGGCTAACCCGGCCCCAGCACCATCACAATCTTGTACATTGATCACATATACCATGCCGGCTTCGTTGCCCTTAGCGCGGTAAATGCCGGTGAAAGTGACAGACGGGGTTTCTGTCTTGAAGAAAACATCAGCTAATGTGTCTACACCTGCCAGATGACTCTGAATGCCACAATCGAACAAGGTCTTTCGAATCGGTCCAAATCGCGTGCGTGCCGATACGGGATCTGGATGAATGACGATGATATCATCGTGCCGTAGCTCGTCCTCTTCAATATTTTTCTTGATTTGGTCAACAAGCCAGGCATTTTGCTCAGCCTCATTATTGAATTGCTGGAACGAAACCAGATCGTCTATGGGCGAGTGATCGGCAAGGAACTCGGGGCTTGTCTCATTTGTACGTTCGAGAACAACGCATTCTCCCTTGGCTAAAGTACCTTGGCTGACTCTATATCCAATTTCTTTCCAAAGTGCTGGTTGATCGAACATTTGGACGAGTCCGGTCTCTGTGCCTTTGGGCTGATCATGGTAGATACCAAAACCCAGAGCATGAGCGGTAACAAGCACCGGTCGCGAGTTCCGGTAGCACTTTCCCAAAATTACGTCTCGCCTCGTATCATCGCCGAGGGACACTAAGGGAGCCCCCTTCGTATCAATACCAAAGATGTCTTCCGGAGGAGGTAGCGAGGCCCCAGAGAGATTTTGTAGTTCATCGTAAGCGTAAACTAACCGCTTCGGTGATTTCAGCGTCGAATAACAAAGACGCAAAAAGCTTGGCGCAAAGTCTTGCGCTTCATCCACTAAAACAGCGTCGTAGAGCTCAGGTGCTGACTTCAGGGCACCCAGTGCGGCTTGGCAGGCGCCCTCGAATGCTTTCGCGTCGCCGCCAAACCGGGCGCTCGCAGTTCGAAAATCGTGAAAGTCTTGCCCAGTAGCGCGGCAAAATTCATAGTAAACGCCATCACGTTCGTCACCTCCTGGGGCGCCCCACGCGTTTATTATCCGCAGTTTTGACCAATCAGGCTCTTCGCCACTCTGCTCAATGCAAAAATTGTTAATGAGGCGCTTGAATTGCCCCTTTAATGATCGGGTATGAAATGTTACGGCGATGCGCCAATCTGGATGTTGTGTGTGAAGATATGCTGCTTTTAGAGCAAGCACGATCGTTTTTCCCGACCCAGCCAAGCCTCGAATGCGCTGTACGCCGTCCACAGTCTCGATGACTGCGCGGTTCTGGCGATGATCCAGCGTAGCAATCGAGTCCTCGAGTTTCTTGAGTTTTGCACCGCGAGAATTGGGTTTGCTGACTTCTCGCTTCGAGCGGCTCTTGCGGATTGAGGACAGGCTCTCGACGGCGGAAAGCGCCATCCGGTATAGGGCCTCGGTGCTGTCATCCCACGATGATATAGACGCGATGACTTCTGCCAAACTCTTGTCGTTGGCAATCGGATAGCCGTTCTGCGCGAGTCGCTTAACATCATTGATCGTTGGCGCGAAGGAGATGACCTGGAGTATCGGGATCAATCGTCGCCCTTTGACGAGCTCCTTGTGGAGACGGAGTTTGGCGTCGATTTTGTTAGCTAGGTCGTCTTGGCGGGCGGCGTAGTCACCAACGTCTGTCCCTTCGATCAAATCAAAAAGGACAACCCCCTTCTCTGGACTGACAAATGTTGCATCGAGGAAGTACTTTCCCTCGGGGGTGGCGATTAGCGGATATCCAAAGAAGCACTCACCGGAAAGTCCGTCGATCGCGGCCAAAGCTTCTTCCAGTGCCTGTGTGGCGACGGGCTTTCCATTGGCTCCACGCGTGAAGTTCACTTTGGTCATGTCGATTGTCCGTCCAGCAATGCTATAAATCCGTGTCGATACTTCCGCTCGAACTACTCGTTACGGTTCTCGGGCAAAACGTTAGCGAGCTGCCAAGCGCCGAAGCTGCGCCTTGTGGTAGGCACTTGGGGATCGAACCCGCGAAGGCGCCGACTACAGACGCCGCATACCGTCCTTCGACAGTGGTACAAAACGCTATGTTCGCCTACCCGTGCGAAGATGGACACTCGGCCGTTTGTCCGCGTTCCGCAGTGAGCAGGGTTTGAGACGTGTGAGCTGTGCCGCCGCATTATCGCACCGTTGACTGCCGATCGCCCGCGATCGGATCAGATCGCGGTGCTGGTCGACGCGATCATCGCGATGGCGCATGTGCTGAAGCCGTGGGTCACTGCCGAGAGCGTCGAGATTGCCGAGCAGTCACGCTTGCTCGGCGAGTGAGTGTACGACCGAAGCACAGGTTTGGAGTATTCCCAGCCGGTCGATGCCATGGCACCGAGCCGGCTCATCGCACCGACACGCTGCCGCTCTAGCGTCGCATCGCGTGGGCCGCCCCGGTCGCGCTTGGGATCACCCCGCGTCCGTAGCCATCTCCGCAAGACGCTGGGTGCGCAGTCGGCGGTACAGCGTGGAGCGGGAAATACCCAACTCTCGCGCCGCTTCGGTTTGCCGGCCGCGGTGCCGCTTCAGCGCCTGGTCGATCAAATGGTCATTGATGACCACGGGCGGCTTGATGATCGGCACGGCCTCCGGCGGCACCCACTGTTCGAGTTCCAGATCGTGAGCCGTTAGGAGGGTGCCGTCAGTCATCACCAAGGCACGCCGTACTCGGTTGATCAACTCGCGCACGTTTCCTGGCCACGGATAGCGACGCATTGCGACCATGGCCGACGGAGAAAAGCCCTTCACGTGCGGCGCGTCCGACTTGTATCGTTCGAACATACATTGCGCGAGCACTTCGATGTCTTTGCCGCGCGTGCGCAACGCGGGCTGCTCCACGCGCAGCACGCACAGCCGATGATAGAGATCGGCGCGGAAGCGCCCGGCGTTGACGGCTTCCTCCAGGTTCGCGTGCGTGGCTGAAATGACCCGCACGTCGACGTGGATCGTGTCACGCCCGCCCAGGCGCTGGATCGTGCGCTCTTGCAGGAAGCGCAATAGGCTGGTCTGGCTCTCCAGTGGCAGATCCGCGATCTCATCGAGGAACAGCGTGCCGTGATTGGCCGTCTCGATCCGGCCGACCTTGCGCGACACTGCTCCGGTGAACGCGCCGCGCTCGTAGCCAAACAACTCGGACTGGACCAGGTGAGGCGGAATCGCCCCACAGTTGATCGCGACGAACGGCCGTTTGGCACGGGGCGAGCGCTCATGGATCGCGATCGCGGTCAGCTCCTTGCCGGTGCCCGACTCACCGGAAATGAGCACTGGCGCGTCGGTGCGCGCGATTCTCGGTATCTTGTCGAACAGCTTCAGCATCGCGTCGCAGGTACCGATCATCCTCCCTTCGCGCGAGCGTGACTGGCCCTGGGGGGCGCGCAGCATGAGCATGCCGTATGCTTGGCCAACTGCATCGGCTATGCGCTGCTGCGACGCGGGAAGCGTTACATAATCAAAACAATAGTCACGAAGCACTGCCCTGACTGCCGCGATACTGAGCTGCCGCGGCTCAACTAAGCCGATCCAGGCTACGTCCGATGCCGCCTGGCAGACCGCCAGCGCATCCAGCAATTCAGTGTCGGGCACCGTGCTCAGGTCGAGGATCCCGCCTGCCTGATCGACATGCTGCAGCGCGTGCCTGACGGCATGCCCATCAACGACGACCGACACGAGCCAGCTGCGTCGGGACAATTGTTGTTGTAGGTCCTGGGACGGCTCGCGTGTCCAGTAGACGAGTCTTCGAGAAACGGTGAATTGACTGCCGTTAGATAGCGACATGACTGCCCCGTATCGATGCATTGTTTTTGTTATAGGGACAATCACCCCCGCGGCATAACACGAAAGTGATAGATCTTGTCAAATCGTCGGTTGGCATGTCGCAATCGAGCCGCAGCAACAGCGAATAGTTATCGGATAGGCCGGTCTATTGACCCCCGCCGTTTCTGCCGGCTTTGGATGTCCGGCACTTTTAGACTATAGCGAGGCTCTCCTACTGGGATCGGCACGCATGCGAAAGAGGAGCGAGAAAAACGCAACAATTTGGCACGGGTAGTGTCGGAAGTGATTGGGCCGGTGGCTGAAAAAATAACATCGGGCGAGAGCGGGGCCGGGTTTCCGTCATACGGGCAACAGCAAATGCTTGCGTTCCCACGAACGGATCACGCGGATGAACGCTTTGTACTCTATTTCCTTCAGCAGCGTACTCGATGGCGTCGGCGCTGGCCGAATACGCGGCTATGGCGTTGTCGTTACTTCAGCGTTTGCAACGCGTTGCGCACCGTGTCGAAAACTTGCGTGATTTGTTGTTCGGAGATGATCAGCGGTGGCGAGAACGCGAGCGTCTCCCCGGTATAGCGGATCAACACGCCAAGCTCGAAACACTTGACGAACGTTTCGTAGGCGCGCGCACCGAATGCGCCGTCGCGTGATTTCAGCTCCACACCACCGACCAACCCCAGGTTGCGCACATCCTTCACGTACGGCGCATCGCGCAGCGCGTGGATCGCATGCTCGAAGAAAGGCGCGATCTTTGCCGCCCGCTCAAATAATCCCTCGCGCTGATACAGGGCCTGCGTCGCGACTGCCGCCGCCGCCGCGATTGGATGAGCCGAATACGTATAGCCATGAAACAGCTCGATGGCGCCCGGCGCGCCAGCGTTCACGATCGTGTCGTAAATCTTCCTGTCCGCGGCTACCGCGCCCATCGGCGCAGCGGCGTTATTGATCGCCTTGGCCATCGTGATTAGGTCTGGCTTGACGCCGAAGAACTCGGCGGCCGTCGCGCGGCCGAGCCGCCCAAAAGCGGTGATGACCTCGTCGAAGATCAGCAAAATGCCGTGTTTGGAACAGATCTCCCGCAGCCGCTGCAGGTAGCCCTTTGGCGGAATCAGCACGCCAGTCGAGCCGGCCACCGGCTCGACGATCACGGCTGCGATCGTGGATGCGTCGTGCAGCGCGACCAGCCGCTCGAGTTCGTCGGCTAGGTGCGCGCCATGTTCGGGCTGTCCGCGGGAAAACGTGTTCCTTGCCGGATCATGCGTGTGCGGCAGATGGTCGACCGCGGGCAGCAGCGCACCGGAGAATGCCTTACGGTTGGCGACGATGCCGCCTACCGAGATCCCGCCGAAACCGACTCCATGGTAGCCGCGCTCGCGGCCGATCAGCCGGGTGCGCTGCCCGTCGCCGCGCGCCCGGTGATAGGCGAGTGCAATCTTCAGCGCGGTATCGACTGACTCCGACCCCGAGTTGGTGAAGAAGATGCGGTCCAGCCCGTTCGGCATGATGTGGGCCACCTTGGCCGCCGCCTGGAAGGCGAGCGGATGGCCCATTTGAAATGGCGGCGCATAGTCGAGCGTGTCGGCCGATTGCTGTATTGCAGAGACGATCTCCTCGCGCGCGTGGCCTGCATTCACGCACCACAGGCCGGCCACGCCATCGAGTACTTCGCGGCCGTCGCTGCTCGTGTAGTACATGCCCTTGGCCGACGTCAGCAGGCGCGGCGCGGCCTTGAACTGGCGATTGGCGGTGAACGGCATCCAGAAGTTCGACAGGTCGCTGACGGTATCGGATGAAGTCATGGTGGCTCCTTGAGTCGTTATCTAACTCTATCGCTGTCCACTCGCCGACGGACAGATACAGTTTGCCAACTGCGCTGCTAACTGTATCGTTTACCACTCAAGCTGTGTTGGACCATACGAGACGTCGAATCGCGATCATCGAGCCCGACCTGCAGCTGGACCGCGACGGGACACGGGCGCCGCGGGTGGACCAGTTGATGCACAGCTTTGCTCGCTGCCGTGGGATGCAGCACGACGATGTCAAACCGGACTTGATAACGATGGCGAAGAGTCTGGTCGGTGGCATGCTGCTGTCCGATATGGTCGGCCGGGCCGTGCTGACGGATGCCGCGGAGCCCGGCGGACTGGGCGGCATCTACGTGGACCATTCACTCGCCTGCACGGCGGCGCATGTGGTGCTCGAGGTGATCGTCGAAGAGAACCTGAGCACACGGGCCGGACACGCTGGGGCGGCAACTGAAGAAGCGACTCGAGCATGGCCTGTTGCTGCTCGTAGGCAGCGTACATGGTAAGGTAATTCGCTTCCTTTTCCGCTGACGAGCGAGCCGGCAGCGCTGGACGAGGGCTGGACATACTTGAACACGCGCTGACGCACGGCGCCGTCGCGCAAGCATAGGAACAAGAGCATGGGATCGGACAATCAGGCGTTATCGTTGAAGGATTCGTCGCTGCTGCGCGATCTGGCCTACGTCAGCGGGACGTGGGTCGGCGCGGATGAGGGGCGCACGTTCGATGTGGTCGATCCGGCGACGGGCCGCACGCTAGCGGCCGTTCCAGCGATGGGCGCGGCCGAGACGCGTCGCGCGATCGATGCAGCGCAGCTGGCACAACGCGCGTGGCGGGCGAAGACGGGTAAAGAGCGTGCCGCGGTACTGCGTCGCTGGCACGATTTGATGCTAGCCAATGCGCACGACCTGGCCACGATCATGACGGCCGAGCAGGGCAAGCCGCTTGCCGAGGCAAAAGGTGAGATCAGCTATGCGGCATCATTCCTCGAATGGTTTGCGGAAGAAGCCAAGCGGGTGAATGGCGACACGTTGGCGAGCCCCGCCGGCGACAAGCGGCTTGTCGTGCTGAAGGAGCCGGTGGGCGTATGTGCGGCGATCACACCCTGGAATTTCCCGGCAGCGATGATCGCGCGCAAGGTGGCCCCCGCGTTGGCGGCCGGCTGTGCGATCGTGCTTAAGCCGGCGGAAGCCACGCCGCTGTCGGCGCTCGCGCTGGCAGCCCTGGCCGAGCGCGCTGGCGTGCCGGCGGGTGTGTTCAGCGTGGTCACGGGCGATCCGAAGACGATCGGCGCGGAAATGACGTCCAATCCGGTCGTGCGCAAGCTGTCGTTCACGGGCTCGACACCGGTCGGCCGGCTGCTCGCGGCCCAGTGTGCGCCGACAATCAAAAAGCTGTCACTGGAGCTGGGCGGCAATGCGCCGTTCATCGTGTTCGACGATGCGGATCTGGACGCAGCCGTGGAGGGCGCGGTCGCCTCGAAGTACCGCAATGCCGGCCAGACCTGCGTGTGCACGAACCGCTTCTACGTGCACGACTCGGTGTACGACGCATTCTCGCGCAAGCTTGCCGATGCGGTCAGCCGGCTCAAGGTGGGCAACGGGTTCGACGCGGGGGTGACGCAGGGACCGTTGATCAACCAGGCTGCGGTGGACAAGGTCGAATCGCACATCGCCGACGCGCTCTCCCATGGCGCACGCGTGCTCTGCGGCGGCAAGCGGCATGCGTTGGGCGGCACTTTCTTCGAGGCAACGGTATTGGCCGGCGTGACCCAGGCAATGCGCATCGCGCGTGAGGAAACATTCGGTCCCGTCGCGCCGCTGTTCCGCTTTAGTACCGATGATGAAGTAATCCGTCTGGCCAACGAGACAGAATTCGGGCTGGCTGCGTACTTCTACAGCCGGGATCTGGGGCGCGTGTGGCGCGTGGCGGAAGCGCTCGAGTATGGCATGGTGGGAATCAACACGGGCTTGATATCGAATGAAACCGGCCCGTTCGGCGGTATAAAGCAGTCAGGGCTGGGGCGCGAAGGGTCCAAGTACGGGATCGACGAGTATCTCGAGATGAAGTACCTGTGCATCGGTGGGGTTTGATTCCTTCTGCTCGGGCGCACCGCTCGGAAGAGCGGTACCGCAAGCTTTTTCGGTACACTGTCACCGGTAGGCCGGTTGCGCGGATTGTGCAACCGGCCTACCGGTGACAACTGTGCGCCACCGCGCTTGTCGGCGTGGCGCTTGAACCTGTGTTTCGACCTGCCATGTCCGAGAAGTACAACGTCCGCCCCGGCCAATCCATCGAATTGCTCAAGGAACTCCATATCCTGACGCGCGAGGGCAAACTTAACCAGGACAGCCGGCGCAAGCTCAAGCAGGTCTACCACCTGTACCAATTCATCGAACCACTGCTCGCCGAGTTGAAGCAACAGGGCGGCGACGTGACGCTAGTCGATCACGGTGCCGGCAAGTCGTACCTCGGTTTTATTTTGTACGATCTGTTCTTCAAAAACCTGGGCGACGGCTCGCGTCTGTACGGTATCGAGGCGCGCGACGACCTGGTCACCCAATCCGTTGACTTGGCTGCCCGGCTCGGGTTTTCTGGTATGTCGTTCCTAAAATTATCCGTAGCGGAATCGATCTCATCGGACAAACTACCGTCAGCGGTAGACATCGTCACTGCGCTGCATGCTTGCAATACTGCGACCGACGATGCGATCCGCTTTGCTCTGGCCAAGCAGGCCCGCTATATCGTGTTGGTACCGTGCTGCCAGGCAGAGGTGGCGGCCGTGTTGAGGCGCAACAAGGCGAAGGCGCTCGGACGCACCGCGCTGAGCGAGCTATGGCGTCATCCGCTGCACACGCGCGAATTCGGTAGCCAGTTGACCAACGTGCTACGCTGCCTGCAGTTGGAGGCGCATGGGTATCACATTAGCGTGACCGAACTGGTCGGCTGGGAACACTCGCTGAAAAACGAACTCATCATTGCCACTTACAAAAATCTGCCACGTCGCAAGCCGTCCGAGCGTCTGACGGCGATGTTGGCCGAACTAGGGCTGGAAGAACTCGCGCCACGTTTCTTCATCCCGGCGCTGACCCGCGAGAGCGAGCAGCGGATCGCCAATTCGGCATGATCAACGGCGTTCGTCGTCCGCTTCCAGCAGGCGGCGCCAGCCCGCGTGACCGAGTGCGCGCATCGTTTGCTCGTTGCGTTCGTAGATTTGCGCCGCATCCGCAAACGCGTCAACGGCCCGCGTCACGCTTGCTTCCCGCAGCAGATGCAAGATCGGATACGGCGCGCGGTTCGTATAGTTCTCGATGTCGTGCTCACCGGCGCCGGCGAATTGGAACAGTGGATGAAAGCTCGCGATCTGTACGATGCCTTCCAGCGCGCGCCGACGCAAAAGCTTGTCCGCACGTGGCAGGAAGTCGTTGAACGCGTAGAAGTCGGCAAATGCGTCCGGCAATATCAGCAACGTCGTATCGATCCATTGCGGATCCGCGTTGACCAGCGCCTGCAGTTCGACATCGAGCGCAGCCAGCACGTCGGCGGCGCTGTGGGCGTTGCTGACTGTGTAGCGGATCTGCCGCTTGACATGGACGGACTTCGCGAAAGGGCATAGATTCAGGCCAATGACGGCTCGTTCGAGCCATCGCACCGTGGCGCTAACGACGGCGGCGTGGCCCTTGTGTTCATCGTGCATCGGCATCGGAGGGCGCGGTGGCCGCGTCGATCAACTGGGCGGCCAGAGTCGGCGCCGAGGCGATCGCGTCGCAGCGCGGATCGAGGGTCTGGCTGGCAGTGTAGACGCCCTCAACGAGCAACGCAAGCGACGCGCCGAGCCGTGCGGGCTCGCGTGCGCCGGCCTGTCGCGCCAGATCGGTCAGTCGTTCGAGCAACGCTGTCTTGTTACGGGTGACGATCTGGCGCGCCGGGTGCTCGCGCTCCGAAAACTCGCACGATACATTGACAAACGAACAACCCCGGTAGTCGGCTCGGCGCGCGCCGAGGCATGCTGGTGGACGGCATCCGCCCCTGTGTGGAGGGTTGATTGCTGTGACTCATGACTCATTCCAGCGCTGCACCAATACGAGATGCCCGGCAGTGCGATACCGTTTCTTGACATGTTACCGCTCAGTCTAAGATCGCAACGCCATGTTGCCGACCGGTAACATGGCGTTGCGATCGAACCAACGGGACAGGCACAGACAGCGACAGAGGCTTTGCCTGCGGCACCGCTTCGTGCTAAAAACCTGTCCCTTCCCGAGTTGGTGGTGTCAGCCGCGAGGTCGCAGCCGGCCGTCCCAGGAGCATTGAATGAATTATTGCGCAATCGATTTTGGCACGTCCAATTCTGCCGTCGCGCTGCCGGCACGGGACGCCGCGCCGCATGGCGTCCGGCTGGCCCCGGTCGAGGGCGACCATGCGACCTTGCCCACGGCCGTGTTCTTTAATCTGGACGAGGACATTCGTGTGTTTGGCCGGGCTGCGATCGAATCCTATATCGATGGTTATGACGGACGGCTGATGCGCTCGATGAAGAGCATTCTGGGCTCGCCGCTGGCCGAGCAGAGCACTGAATTGGGGGATGGCACTGCGGTGCGTTATCTGGACGTGATCGCGCTGTTCCTACATCATCTGAAGCAGTGTGCGGAGGCCGCGGCGGGCCGGCCGGTGGAGCGGGCGGTGTTGGGGCGTCCCGTATTCTTTTCCGACGACGATCGTCGGGCCGACCGTCTGGCGCAGGACCAGTTGAAGACAGTCGCCCATGCTGTGGGTTTTCGGCACATTGAGTTCCAATTCGAGCCGATTGCCGCGGCGTTCGACTACGAGTCGCGGCTCGATTCCGAGAAACTGGTGCTGGTCGCCGATATCGGCGGCGGTACGTCCGACTTCTCGCTGGTGCGGGTCGGGCCGGAGCGGGCGCGAAAGCTCGAACGGCAAGCAGATGTGCTTGGCCACCACGGCGTGCACGTGGCCGGCACCGATTTCGATCGGCGCGTGGAACTGGTGGCGATCATGCGTGAGTTGGGCTATCAATCACTGGATGAACAGGGACGTGAGGTGCCGAACCGAATTTACTTCGACCTCGCGACTTGGCACCTGATCAACACCGTTTATGCAACCAAGCGGGTGGGCGAGTTGCGGCTGACCAAGTACGTTTATGCGCAGCCCCGCTACCATGACCGGTTGATGCGCGTCATCGATGCGCGGCTCGGCCATGCGCTGGCTGGGCTGGCCGAGCGCGCGAAGATCGACGTGGCCGTGGGCGGCGACGCGACGCTCGACTTGTTCCAGGTTGAGCCCGATTTGGCGGTGACTTTTTCCGAGCCGGAACTGCTGGAGGCGGCGCAGGACGAGATCCGCCGGATTGCGAACGCGGCGCGCGACACGCTACGTCAGGCCGGCGTGCAGGCCGCCGATTTGGGGGCGGTGTACTTCACTGGGGGCTCGACCGGGTTGCGCTGCGTGACCGGGGCGATCGGCGACGCGTTTCCTCGGGCGGAAAAGGTCTTCGGTGATCGTCTAGCCAGCGTCGCCACCGGACTGGGGATCCACGCGCGGCGTTTGTTTGAGTGACGCGTACGCCGGATGAAAAAAATCGCGCTCGCCTAAAAGACGCAACCCCACGCTCCGAAGAACGTGGGGTTCGTCAGCAATCTGCCCGCGTAGAGCGGGGGCTTGGCGCGTCGCGCCAGGCGGAAGGGCTTACGCCGCGCGAATATTCGCCGCTTGCTTGCCCTTCGGGCCCGTCTTCACTTCGTACGTGACTCTTTGGTTTTCCTGAAGGCTCTTGAAGCCATCCATGCGAATTTCGGAGAAATGCGCAAACAGGTCTTCACCGCCGTTGTCCGGCGTAATAAAGCCAAAACCTTTGGCGTCGTTGAACCACTTGACGGTTCCGGTTTCCATAAAACGAATCCTTAAAAATGAATAAGAGCCGAGGCCCGATAGCGCACGAAAATCAAGGAAGGGTGAGAGGAACAACCGAAGTACCGTCGTGGGAGACTACAGATGGATAACCACCAACACTCGCCGCTTGAAATCCTGCAAACACAGTTATATTGCGAAAATCAGACCCGGTCAATGCTTTTGTCGCAAACTCAGTAGTTTCCCCGATGCGCTCCAACCGGTGTCGCTTCGGGTCTCGACCTTTTCGCCGTTTTTTCGTAACGGCCCGCCTCGTCATCGAAATGGGCGTAGAACTCGCTTTCCACGCCGAGTCTGGCGCTTTGTGTTAATCATTTGTCATTTGTTTGATGATCCGTGCATGGGTTAATTCCATGCTTGTCGGGTCGCCCCGTGTTTCGTCGATTCGCAACTGATCAGCCAGTTGAAAGGTGCCACCGTTAAACTTCGCGCCGGTTGCAACCGACGCGTGACGCGTATTCACGAGACGTGCCAGCCGGAAACGGCACAGCGGTAAGGCGCGCTCATGTTCCTAGGAGATGTTGTGGATAGTTCGATCAAGCGAAACATCAGCCCATTCGCGCTGATGTTGACCGGCTTGGGCTCAATCATCGGGTCGGGCTGGCTCTTCGGGGCCTGGAAGGCGGCAAAAATTGCAGGGCCTGCGGCAATCATTGCATGGGTGATTGGCGCGGTGGTGATCCTTGCGATCGCGCTGACCTATGCGGAACTCGGTGCGATGTTCCCCGAGTCGGGCGGCATGGTCCGCTATGCCCGCTACTCCCATGGCTCGTTGGTCGGCTTCATCAGCGCGTGGGCCAACTGGATCGCAATCGTCTCCGTGATACCGATCGAGGCAGAGGCATCGATCCAATATATGAGCTCATGGCCTTATGATTGGGCTCATGCGCTGTTCGTACACGGCGAGTTGACCTTACCCGGGCTCCTGCTGTCGGCTGTGCTCGTGATCGTGTACTTCCTGTTGAACTATTGGGGTGTGAAGCTGTTCGCGCACGCGAATTCGGCAATCACGATCTTCAAGTTCCTGATTCCGGGCGCCACCATTTTGGGCCTCGTGCTGACCGGCTTTCATACGGACAACTTCGCGACCGGTGCGACTGGGCAGTTCGCGCCCTATGGCTGGTCGGCGGTGCTGACCGCGGTGGCCACCAGCGGCATTGTCTTCGCGTTCAATGGGTTCCAGAGTCCGGTGAACCTAGCGGGTGAGGCGCGCAATCCGGACCGTAGCGTGCCGTTTGCCGTGGTCGGCTCAATCCTGATCGCGCTGGTTATCTATGTGCTGCTGCAGGTCGCGTATATTGGCGCCATCAAGCCGGCGGACATCATCAAGGGCTGGGACAAGTTGAACTTCAGTTCACCGTTTGCCGAGCTTGCGCTCGCGCTGAACCT
Organism: Mycetohabitans sp. B3; assembly: GCF_021498065.1. NCBI lineage: Bacteria > Pseudomonadati > Pseudomonadota > Betaproteobacteria > Burkholderiales > Burkholderiaceae > Mycetohabitans > Mycetohabitans sp. B3. The sequence continues at coordinate 110,073 of NZ_JAHLKN010000017.1, forward strand.
GAATTGGCTTGCGATGCTGCTGTACGTTGATGCGTTTGTGAGCCCCAGCGGCACCGGTACCACCTACATGGCGACGACGACCCGGATGATCTACGCGATGGAGCGCAACAACACGTTGCCCAAGATTTTCAGCAGCGTGCATCCGCTCTATGGGGTGCCGCGGCCCGCGATGTGGTTCAACCTGATCGTTTCGTTCATCTTCCTGTTCTTTTTCCGTGGCTGGAGTTCGCTAGCTGCGGTCATCTCGGTGGCCACGGTGATCTCGTACTTGACGGGGCCAATCAGCCTAATGGCGCTGCGCCGCACCAGCGGGGACATCGCGCGGCCGCTGCGCATCCCCGGCATGGGCTTGATAGCGCCGTTTGCGTTTGTCTGCGCGTCGCTGATCTTGTATTGGGCAAAATGGCCGTTGACCGGCGAGATCATCCTACTGATGGTCGTCGCGCTGCCGGTCTTCTTCTACTACCAAGCTAAGGCGGGCTGGAAAGGATTCTCTAAGGACTGGCGCTCAGCCTGGTGGATGGTCACCTATCTGCCGGTGATGGCAGTGTTGTCGTACATCGGCAGCAAGCCGTTCGGCGGGATTGGCTATATCCCTTATGGCTGGGACATGGCGGTCGTCGCGGTGACCTCGCTCGGGTTCTATCAGTGGGGTGTGTCTAGCGGCTGGCGCACCGCGTATCTGGACGAGCGGGAACAGCGCGAGGAAATCCTGGAAGGCGTCGGTATTTGAGCGTGGGGGCATCGGTATCGGCGTGCCGTCGCGTGCATCGGCGCGGATTGACACCGAGGCACGCGGGCCGGCTCGCGCCGCCGCACGCGTTACGCCGGCGGCAGGTGCGATAATGTTGCCGCCGCAATCAGCGCGGCCGCCAGCAGCGCCGACTCGGCTAACAGTGTTTTGCCAAGATGGGCGGCTGTGACTGAATAGCGCGGCGACAACCTATTGCTTTCCCCTCCATGGGCGTGTTGCGCATCACGCAGCCGCGGCAACCATACAGCACGGTTCAGTGTCCTGAGCAATGCGACTGCTGCCACGATGACGAGCTTGGCGCCAAGCCATCGGCCATAGTATGTGCCGGCCAGCGGGGCGGGCACGTTGGCGCAGATCCATACGACGTTGTATAGGCCCGTGAGCGCGACCAACGTCAAGGAGACCGCCGACGCGCGGGAGAGTCGTTCACAAAATGCCAGATGCCGCCCGCCGTCGGCGCGTGTATGCAATGCGAACGTCGGCAACACGAAGGCCGCGATGCTCACGCCGCCAGCCCATGCGGCGCTCGCTCCGACATGCACGCAGTACACGGCCTGTGCGAGGCTGAAGTCCCCCGCACCTGCCGCATGACTGACTGCGGCCTTACCTGCCGCGTACAGCGCGAGACCCAGCACCGTGATGCGCATCGGCCAACGGGGTGGGGCGCTGCCCGGCCCGGGTGGCGGACCACCTCGTGCTTGGCCGCCGCGCAGATGCACGCGCGAGGCGGCGAGTGCCAACGTGATACCGGCCGTCCCGGTCAGCCACGCGGCGCCGTAATGCGACTGCCGCAGTACGATGCCCAGCGCGGCGCTCAATGTCGAGCCGCTTATCGTGGCGGCCTGCAGCCACAGGTACATCACTTGGGCGATAGCCAGCGCGCACAACGAAAACCATTGGATGGACGGCAATCGGACGCCGGGCATGGCTTGTTTGATCGAGCCACGCAGCCGCAGCCGTGCCGCGTCGCGAGACGAAGCGAACACGGTGGCCAGTGTCGCGCCGCACAGTACCGAGCCTGCGGCGATCGCGAACAGCACGTCCTGGATGGCGGCGAGCGCCATCTGCATGATGGACAGGGACGAGGTCATCGGGCCGCGCTCCGGTTGACGGCCACGCGTGTGCGCGGTCGCGCGACGGTGGTGGGCGAGGCGTCTTCACGGGTTGTGGCAGTGTTTTCGCGGGCGGCGACGGAAAGTGGGCGCAATGCTTGGATAGTCATCGAGGCTGGAGCGGTCGGCGGGCTGCCTCACCAAGCCATGGCGACCGTCATCGCGTTGTCGGCGGTGGCAAGGCGGGCGGCAGGGGGCGGCGCCGGGGCGCGTATGTGAGGAAGACGAGCACCGATTATGCCATGCGTCGCGATGGGGCGACCGTGCGCAGAGCCGTCTCGCGTAGGGGCCTGAGCGCGCGCCCGTCTAATCAATGCGACCGCAGGCAACGCATTGTGTCGTGTTGGTTGTTAATCTCGCGCGGCTGCCAGTCCCGTCCATGCCCGCGAGCGCGCTGCCGCAAGTCCGAACATATCCAGCGCGCGCGCGACAGTATCGGCCACCACTTCGTCGATCGTCGCGGGACGGTTGTAGAACGCCGGCACCGGCGGGAACACAATGCCGCCCATCTCAGTGACGGCCGTCATGTTGCGCAGATGTGCGAGATTCAGCGGCGTTTCGCGAACCATCAGCACGAGCCGGCGCCGCTCCTTCAGCGTGACATCGGCAGCCCGGGCAATCAGGTTGTCGGACAGGCCATGCGCGATGCTGGCCAGCGTTTTCATCGAGCACGGCGCCACGATCATGCCGTCCGTCTGAAATGAGCCGCTCGAGAGCGTCGCGCCGATGTCGCGCGGATTGTGCACGTGATGCGCCAACTGTTCGAGTGCCGCACGCTCGATGCCCAATTCGTGCCGTATATTGAGCCAGCCGGCGCTAGAGACGACCAGATGGCTTTCGACGCCGTCCAACTCACGCAGCGCGCGCAGCACGCCGGCGCCGTAGACGGCGCCGGTGGCGCCGGTGATCGCGACGATTAACCGTCGTGTCGACGGCCGCGCGTCATGAGGCATTCGTAAACAGCTGTTGCAATTCTCCGGACTGATACATCTCCATCATGATGTCCGAGCCACCGACAAATTCACCGTTCACATACAACTGCGGGATCGTAGGCCAGTTCGAAAACGTCTTAATGCCTTGCCGTACTGCCTCGTCTTCGAGAACATTGACCGTATGCACCGAATCAACGCCGCACGCCTTCAGGACCTGGATGGCTCGGCCGGAGAAGCCGCACATCGGGAACTGCGCGGTGCCCTTCATGAACAGCACGACCGGATGGTCGCTGACGATTTGCTTGATGCGCTCTTGAGTATCCATAGCTGACCTTGCTTCAAATGCGGTTTGGATTAGATGATAGCGGATTTCGTCTGCCCGAGCCGGCGTTGCGGCTCGCTAGCGGCTGCCGCAGGTGACGCGCTCGATGCCGGCCAGGTCCCGCACAGAGCGTACCGAATCAAAGCCGTGCGCGTCGAGCAGCGCGCGCACGGCTTCAGCCTGGTCGTACCCGTGTTCGAGCCATAGCGTGCCGCTCGGCGCTAGCCACGCGACGGAGGCGGTGACGATCGCGCGAATCGCGCTGAGCCCGTCTGCGTGGTCGGTCAACGCGTCCAGTGGCTCGAAGCGCAGGTCGCCCTCGCGCAGGTGCGGGTCCGATGCGGCGATATAGGGCGGATTGCTGACGATGGCGTCAAAGCGCGCCGGGGCGGCGCGATGCGGTTCGCTAAGCGCCTTGAACCAATCGCCGTGGCGTAGTGCGAGACGGGGCTGCGTGGGTGTGCCTGACGTGACGAGGCCGTGACGCGCGGCCGACGCCGGCCGTGCCGGTGCAAGTGCCGCGTCGCCGAGCAGGCGCTGCGCATTGCGCCGCGCGACATCCAGCGCGTCAGCGCAGCGATCCGTGGCGACGATCCGTGCATCCGGGCGCGCATGGGCGATCGCGATCGCGATGGCACCGCTGCCAGTGCCAAGATCGAGTATGTGGGGGGATGGGATTGTCCGTACCGCGTCCAGCGCGCACTCAACCAGCAGCTCCGTCTCCGGACGTGGGATCAGCACGTGCGGCGTCACGTCGAACTCGAGCCCGAAGAATTCGCGCGAACCGACTAGTTGCGCGATCGGCTCGCCCTCGACTCGCCGGGCCTGCAACGCCAGAAAGCGCGCCGACAACGCGTCCGGCAGCGTGTCGTCAGCACGCGTGATCAGCGCGGTACGCGGCCAATTTAGCACGTGGGCGAGCAGAATCCGCGCTTCCAGCGGGGCCAGCGGCGAGGTTCGCAGCAGTTGCGCGACGCAAGTCATAATATGCTTACTCGGTTTCGCCCATCGCGGCGAGCAGCTCGGCCTGGTGTTCCGAGACGAGTGCGTCGATGAGGGTGTCCAGGTCGCCGTCCATCATCTGTTCCAGCTTGTACAGCGTCACGTTGATCCGGTGGTCGGTTAGCCGGCCCTGCGGGAAATTGTAGGTGCGAATGCGCTCGGAGCGGTCGCCCGAGCCCACGAGACTTTTGCGGGTGGCGGCCTCCTTCGCATGCTGCTCCTGATATTGCTTGTCCTTGATGCGGGCGGCCAGCACCTTCATCGCGCGGTCCTTGTTTTTGTGCTGCGAGCGATCGTCCTGGCATTCCACTACGATGCCAGTTGGGAGGTGCGTGATGCGCACTGCCGAGTCGGTCTTGTTGATATGCTGACCGCCGGCGCCCGATGCGCGGAACGTGTCGATACGCAAATCGGCCGGATTGAGTTCGATCTCGGCGATCTCGTCCGCCTCTGGCATCACGGCGACCGTGCAAGCCGACGTGTGGATACGCCCCTGTGTCTCGGTGGCCGGCACCCGCTGCACGCGATGCCCGCCTGATTCGAATTTGAGCCGCGAATAGGCGCCCTGGCCGATGATGCGAACGATCACTTCCTTATAACCGCCCAGGTCCGACGCGCTTTCCGACATCATCTCGACCTGCCAGCGATGGCGTTCCGCATAGCGCAGGTACATGCGTAGCAGGTCGCCGGCAAATAGCGCGCTCTCGTCGCCGCCGGTGCCGGCGCGAATTTCCAAGAAGATGTTGCGCTCGTCGTTCGGATCCTTGGGCAACAGCATTTTCTGCAAGTCGCACTCCAGTTGCTCCATCCGGCTGCGCGCTGCACTGAGTTCGTCCTCCGCGAAATCCCGCATCGATGGATCGGCCAGCAACTCCTGAGCGGTCGCCTCATCGTTGCGCGCGGTTTTCCACTGCGCATATTGCTCGACCACTGGCGCGAGTTCCGCGTGCTCGCGGGTCAGCTTGCGGTATTGGTCAAGATCGGATGTGACATCTTCGCGCGAAAGCTGTTCGTTTAACTCCAGCAGTCGCTTGGTCAGCTGCTCCAGCTTGGCTTGCATACTCGGTTTCATCGGCGCATCTGGCAAAGGGCGCGAACAGGGTCGCGTTCAATGGAAAACGAAGGCACGCTCGACGATACGCGCGTGCCGGCGGGTGACGAGCGCCACTAACGCTCGGAGAGGCCGGCGTGCTGGTAGAAGCCGGACATCAGCTCGACCAGCTTGTCACGATCGCCGCCGGCCGCGTGGGTCAGCGCATGCGTCGGGCCATGGATGAACTTATTGGTCAGCGCCTGCGACAGTGCCTCGAGCACGGCGGCGGGATCGTCGCCGCGTGCCAGCATTTTCTGGGCGCGCTCCAACTCCACACGGCGCAGCCGGTTGGCTTGCGTGTGCATGTGACGGATCACCGGCACGATGCTGCGTTGCTCAAGCCAGTGCATGAAGGCTTGCACGCGTGTCTCGATAATCGCCTCGGCCTGCGCGACGGCGGCCTGCCGGATGGCATTGCCTTCCCGCACGATCGAGCCGAGGTCGTCCACCGTATAAAGGAACACGTCGTCCAGCTCGGCCACTTCGGGCTCGATGTCGCGCGGCACCGCCAGGTCCACCATGAACATCGGCCGGTGCTTGCGCGCCTTGACCGCGCGTTCCACCGCGCCCAGGCCGATGAGCGGCAGGGTAGACGCGGTACACGACACGACGATGTCGAACTCGTGCAGCCGCGACGGCAGATCGGCGAGCATGATCGCCTTGCCGCCGAAGCGCTCGGCCAGCTTGCTGCCGCGCTCCACGGTGCGGTTGGCGACAATCAATTCACGTGGATTGTGCGCAGCGAAATGCGTCGCACACAACTCGATCATCTCGCCAGCACCGATGAACAACACGCGTTGCCCGGCGATGTTCTCAAAAATGCGTTGCGCCAGTCGCACTGCCGCGGCGGCCATCGATACCGAATGTGCGCCGATCTGCGTCTGCCCGCGCACTTCCTTGGCCACCGCGAACGTGCGCTGAAACAACTGGTTCAGATAGGTACCGAGCGCACCGGCTTCTGATGCGGTACGCACAGCGTCCTTCATCTGGCCCAGGATCTGGGTTTCGCCGAGCACCATCGAGTCCAGGCCCGATGCTACTCGCATCGCATGGCGGACTGCTTCGGACTGCGGCAACGCGTAGATATGCGGTGCAAGCGCCTCGACCGGGATCCGGTGATAGCTCGACAGCCACGCGATCGCATGCTCACGCGCGGCGCGGTCGTCAGTCGCACAGTAGATTTCGGTCCGGTTGCAGGTCGACAGTATCGCGGCCTCCGCCAGTGCTTGCGGTGCGTGCGCAATACGCGCGACGGCGCTGGTGGACGCGATGCGCGCCTCATCGCGTCGCGCCCACGCGTCCTTGAGCGTGTGCAAGGCTGGCTTGATCTGCTCGAGCGGAAACGCCACGCGCTCGCGCAATGCGACCGGCGCGGTGTGGTGGTTGATTCCGATGGTGAGCAGATGCATTGGTTGCCGTCAAAAGTAGCGGTCATTATAACTTTTTTGGCTGTTGGCAACCCCGGACGCTGGCGTGCTAAGGGCGGCTCATCGCGGCCGGCTGGCGTTCGATGACGATACCCAATATTCTTGTGCTGGGCGACTTTTCCCGGCGCCGTTCACCTTCCCGATTCGACTAACCGCCGGGATCCTGATTGGCGGCGATCGCCAGTGGCACTGCCACGCGCACGAGCCGCACGTACACGATTAATGGCGTGACGGTGTCGGACAGCGGCCAGTCGATTCATGCGAGGCTGCGTCTGCCCACTGTTCGTTCGTCTCTTGGGCTAGGCTTGGGCCATAACCCCGAACATAAAAGGCTGCCAGCTACCGTTGACGCCGGTGTTGCGTTTGGCAAACCGCGCGTGTCGTTGAATGGCATCAACCGTGAAATACGGACATCCTAAAATAAAGCACGTCAAGCGTGCGCAGAGGCTGGCACCCAGCGGTAGAGCGTCGGGATCGACACGCCGAGGTTCTTGGCCACGTCTTTGGGCGGGACGCCACTTGCCAGGAGTTGCCTAGCCGATTTGATCTTGCTGTCGGTCATCTTCGGCTTGCGCCCTCCCTTGCGGCCGAGCTGCTTGGCAACTTCCAATCCGGCACGGGTGCGTTCGACGGTTAACTCGCGCTCCATTTCGGCCAACCTAGCCATGACGTGGAAGAAGAAGCGGCCGGACAGTGTACCGGTGTCAATGGAGTCGGTAAGGCTTCGGAACTGGATGCCGCGTTTGTGCAAATCGCTGACTAGATCGATCAGTTGCTTGACCGGCCGGCCAAGCCGGTCAAGCTTCCAGACGACTAGCGTGTCACCCTCACGCAACATGTCGAGCGTTCTGGCCAAGCCGGGCCGGTCTGCTCGCGTGCCGTTCACCTTGTCTTCGAAGACCTTTAGGCATCCGGCCTTGGTCAAGGCTTCACGTTGCAGCGCAAGTTCCCGATCCTGCGTCGAGACGCGCGCATAGCCGATCAACATGGCTTGTCGCCCACCCGATCGTTGCGTTCTGCTTGGTCAGCGTGTTGGCGCACGGCGGGCAGTCGCTTAAGCAGCTCCGGCAGCGCCGCTTGAACGGTGTCCCACACCACGTCGAGATTGATGTCGAAATAGCCGTGAGCGATGCGGTTGCGCATACCGCGCATATTGCGCCACGGCAATTCGGCATGCGCCTGCGCGAACTCGGCGTAGCCGTCCATCATCTTCGTAGCGGCCTCTCCGATGATGATGAGGCTCATGATGACGGCCTGTTGGGTGCGCTTGTCTTGAAGAAAGTCCTCTTTGGCTAAGCCCTCCACGAAGCTGCACGCATCGGCTGCGGCTTGCTGCATGTGGTCGAGATAATCGGGCAGTCGATTCTCAATCATACCGGCTGCGCCTGCGCGAGCACCTTGGCCCGGAACTTCGGCGGCAGATCACCGGGCGTCAATACATCAACGTGAACGCCGAGTAGCGATTCCAGCTCGTCTTGCAGGCCGCCTAGGTCGAACAGCGTCGCACCAGGCAGCGCATCGACCAGCAGATCAATGTCGCTGCCATCTCGGTCGGTGCCGTGCAGCACCGAGCCGAAGATGCGCGGGTTCGCCGTGCGAAAGCGGCTTACCGCTTCGCGCACTGCGCTGCGTTTCATGTCAAGCACCACGGACGGCCGCATGGGGACCCTTTCTTATCGAAACTCGTTGAAATAATATGCAATCGAGAACGTAGTTTCAAGCACTATTCGCCGCCCGGCAGAACAGGGACCGCCCAGTCGTAATCTTGAGTTTGTCAGCATCGGGCAGCCCAAGGTCGGCAAAGAGTTGTCCGAGCTGTGTTGAACCTCGATGCCTTCGATGATTCGTTTTTGCATTTCGGCGCTCCTGTGCCAATGCCTCGGCCACCTTCAGCCGAGCACGGATGATGTCTCCTTGTCAGACGCCGGCCCGCGGCCTAAACTCGCCAGCCTGGGCATGACCAGTTGTGGCGCACCGTCAATCCGATGCCTGTCCGGAGCCGTACCCCATGATTCAGAACCGAAATGCCTGCCGTGGATGTTCGTCAGACGAATTCCACGATGCTTGACACAATGCGCTGATGGGCTGGATCGGCACCTTACTGCTGGGTGCCGCGATTGGCGGCTTTGGCTGGTGGCGCCATCCAGCACGCCGCACGGCGGCACTGCCGGCGCTTATTGTTGGCGCATTGGCCGCTGGCGCGGTTAAACTGGCTCGCTTGGCTCACCTCCTTTTCGCCGATGAACTCAATGAATGTCCGACAACCCGCCGCCGATCAGGCGGTCTCCTTCGCCGAGCGGCTGGCGTGGCTGCGCGATGCGATGAAACGTGCCGATCTGGCCGCGTATATCGTGCCGTCTGCCGATCCGCACTTGTCCGAGTACCTGCCGCAACGCTGGCAGGGCCGTGCGTGGTTATCCGGCTTCACCGGCTCGGCTGGCCTGTTGGTCGTGACCCCGGACTTTGCGGGACTGTGGACCGACAGCCGCTACTGGGTGCAGGCTGCCACGGAACTGGCCGACAGCGGCATCGAGTTGATGAAGATTCAAGCTGGACAGGCGCAGCCTCATGTGGACTGGCTCGCCGCACACCTGGAACCCGGTGCGCGGGTCGGCGTGGATGGCAGCACGCTTGGCTTGGCCGCTGCGCGGGTGTTGCAGGACGCGTTGCAGGCGGCTGGCGTGCAACTGCGCGCCGACGTGGACCTGCTCGAGTTGATCTGGGACGGCCGGCCAACGCTGCCTGGGACGCCGGTGTACGAGCACGATCCCGCCTACGCGCCCGTGACCCGCGCGCAAAAGCTCGACCAGGTGCGCAGCGCGATGCGCGACAAGGGGGCGCACTGGCATTTCGTCTCCACGCTGGATGACATCGCATGGATTTTCAACCTGCGCGGTGCCGACGTGAGCTACAACCCGGTATTTGTTGCGCACGCGTTGATTGGGCCGCAGCACGCGACGTTGTACGTGGCCGACGGCAAGATCGACGCGGTGTTGCGCGAGCGGCTGGCACAGGACGGTGTGCGCGTCGCCCCATACCGGGACGCGCCGGCGGCGCTGGCCGCGATCGAGCCGGGCAGCAGGCTGCTGATCGATCCGCGCCGCGTCACGTATGGGTTGATGCAAGCCGTGCAGCCTGGTGTGAAATTCGTCGAGGTGGTGAATCCGTCGACCTTTGCAAAGTCGCGCAAGATGGAAGCGGAAGCCGTCCATGTGCGCGCGACGATGGAGCAGGACGGCGCCGCGCTCGCGGAATGCTTTGCGTGGTTCGAACAGGCGCTCGGGCGCGAGCGCATCACCGAGTTGACGATCGACGAAAAGCTCACCGCCGCACGAGCACGCCGCCCCGGCTTCGTGTCCCTGAGTTTTCCAACGATCGCCGCGTTCAACGCCAACGGTGCGATGCCGCACTATCGCGCGACGCCGCAGTCGCATGTGCTGATCGAAGGCGACGGTCTGCTGTTGATCGACTCCGGCGGTCAGTATCTGGGCGGCACCACCGATATTACACGCGTCGTGCCGGTGGGCCGGACCAGTGCCGAACAGCGGCGCGATTTCACGCTGGTGCTCAAAGGTATGATTGCGCTGTCGCGCACGACGTTTCCGCGTGGCGTGCGCTCGCCGATGCTAGACGCGATAGCACGGGCGCCGATTTGGGATGCATGCATGGACTTTGGGCACGGCACGGGCCATGGGGTCGGCTATTTCCTGAACGTGCATGAAGGACCGCAGGTGATTTCGCACTACGCGCCAGCCGAGTCCTACACGGCGATGGAAAAAGGCATGATCACGTCGAACGAGCCTGGTATCTACCGTCCCGGCCAGTGGGGCATCCGCATCGAAAACCTGCTGCTGAGCCAGCCGGCGCGCACGACCGAGTTCGGCGAGTTCCTCTGCTTCGAGACGCTGACGCTGTGCCCGATCGATACCCGCTGCATCGAGCGGTCGTTGCTGCGTGAAGATGAAGTGGCCTGGCTCAACGCTTACCACGCGCAAGTGCGTGAGCGGGTCGGCAAGCATTTGAGCGGCGACGTGAAAGCGTGGCTCGAGACCCGTACTGCGCCAATCTGACGCACAAGCGGCCCGCGACCGGATGTCAACGCGTGATCGGCTTGTACCGCAGCCGCTTCGGTGCGGCTGCCTCGTCGCCGAGACGCGCCCGCTTGTCGGCTTCATATTCCTGGTAGTTGCCATTGAAGAACACCACCTGCGAATCGCCTTCGAACGCGAGGATGTGCGTGGCAATCCGGTCCAGGAACCAGCGATCGTGCGAAATCACCATCACCGATCCCGCGAACTCGAGCAGCGCATCCTCGAGCGCGCGCAACGTTTCGACGTCCAGGTCGTTTGATGGTTCGTCCAGCAGCAGCACGTTGCCTCCGGCGATCAGCGTCTTGGCCATGTGCAACCGTCCGCGTTCGCCCCCCGACAGGTTCCCCACCTGCTTTTGTTGGTCGGCGCCGCGGAAATTGAAGCGGCCGATGTACGCGCGCGACGGCGTTTCGTAGCGGCCGACCGTCAGCAAGTCCGCGCCGCCGGAAATCTCCTCGAACACCGTCTTGTCGGCGGCCAGCGCATCCCGGCTTTGGTCCACGTAGGCGAGTTTGACCGTGGGTCCGAGCTTGACGGTGCCGCAGTCCGGTTGCTCGCGGCCCGTGATCATCCGGAACAGCGTCGACTTGCCCGCACCGTTCGGCCCGATGATGCCGACGATCGCGCCGGGCGGTACCGAAAAGCTCAGATTGTCGATCAGCAGGCGGTCGCCGAAGCTTTTGCTGACGTTCTGGAACTCGATGACTTCGTTGCCGAGACGCTCGCCCACCGGGATGAAGATTTCCTGTGTCTCGTTGCGCTTCTGGTATTCGACGCTGTTCAGTTCCTCAAAGCGGGCGATACGCGCCTTGGACTTGGCCTGGCGGCCCTTCGGGTTCTGGCGTACCCACTCCAGTTCCTTATGGATCGCCTTCTGACGAGCGGACTCCGCTGCCTCTTCCTGCTTTAAGCGAGTTTCTTTCTGGTCCAGCCAACTGCTGTAATTGCCTTTCCACGGGATGCCGTGGCCCCGATCCAGTTCTAGAATCCACTGCGCTGCGTTATCCAAGAAGTAGCGATCGTGCGTGACGGCCACGACCGTGCCCGGGAAGCGCACCAGAAACTGTTCGAGCCACTCGACCGATTCCGCGTCGAGGTGGTTCGTCGGCTCATCGAGCAGCAGCATGTCGGGCTTTTGCAGCAGCAGCTTGCACAGCGCGACACGGCGTTTCTCGCCACCGGACAAGTGCTCGATCCTGGCGTCCCATGGCGGCAGTCGCAGCGCGTCGGCTGCCACCTCGAGTTGCTGCTCGGCGCTACCGCCTTCGGCGGTGGCCAGGATCGCCTCGTACTTCGCTTGTTCGGCGGCCAGCGCGTCGAAGTCGGCGTCCGGCTCGGCATAGGCCGCGTAGATTTCATCAAGCCGCTGCTGCGCGTGGAACAGCTCGCCGAGGCCTTCTTCGACCGCCTGCTTGACCGTGTGTTGCGGGTTGAGTTGTGGTTCCTGGGGCAGGTAGCCGATCTGGATGTTGGACATCGGGGTGGCGTCACCCTCGATGTCTTTGTCCAATCCGGCCATGATTTTCAGCAAGGTCGATTTGCCCGAGCCATTCAGGCCGAGTACGCCGATCTTCGCGCCAGGAAAGAATGACAGCGAGATGTCCTTTAGGATATGTCGCTTGGGCGGCACGATCTTGCCGACCCGGTTCATGGTAAAGACGTATTGAGCCATCGGGTTTGCGTAATAGAGACGAAGCTGGAGGGGGCAGCTTGGCGCGGGCGCGAAGCGCATGCGCGGCTGACTAAAACCATTATTGTACGGCTCCGGGCGACGATGATGGATCGCATCGGCAGTGTGGTAGCTTGGCCCGCGTGCAAGCGGTGCTATAGAACAAGCTGGGGTGAGGAGCAAGGCGGGGCGCGCCCGGAAGTGAGGGGCTATGCGTCGCTACGATAAGGCAGGATACCGCCGTGGAGCGCGTTGCGGCGCGACACCGCCTGGTCGTGGCCGTAGCATGTTAAATTGCCGTAGTTTGCAGTTGCATTGTGCTGCTGCTACGATTCGATTTTGGGCATTCCCGCTTTTCTTTTCTGATCAACAGACACCGAGGGAGGCGCGGTGATGCTGATACCGCAGATCGCCGTCCCACGTGTGGCGCCACATCATCGTTAGATCGCTGCCGGCGCGGGTTGCCAAGCACCCGCGCGGCCTCCCGACAGATCCGTTGTTTGTCGCCGGTTTATCCGGTCCGCATCGTCTGTCCGTTTCTGTTTCTCTTTTGGGACAGTCCCGCGACCCGCGAGTCGTGGGCGGTTGCAAATGACTCGAAAAAAAATCGACTTTGGCGGACAGGCCTTCAAGGCTGTCCTCGGTTTCACCTTTTCGCATTGGGGCAAGCAGCCCTGGCGGATCGCGGTGATCGCATCACTGGCGTTGCTGTCGGCGCTCGCCGATGTGCTGACGCCGCTTTATGCGGGACGCCTGATCGATGCGCTCGCCACCGGCGCGAGCGGCGCCGCAGGCAAGCAGGCCGCGTGGGGCGCGGCGGTTTCGGCCTTCTGGACTGTTGCGACGCTGGGGTTGGGTGGCATGTTGATGCGCCAGTTCGGTTTTTTGAGCATCATTGCGCTCACGTTAAAAATGATGAGCGAGACTGCGTCCAGCGCGTTCTATCGCGTGCAGCGTTTCTCCGCCGACTGGCACGCGAACAGCTTTGCCGGCTCGACCGTGCGCAAGATCACGCGCGGCATGTGGGCACTGGACCTGCTCAACGACACATTGCTAATCGCGCTGTTGCCGTCGCTGGTGATGCTCGTTGGCGCCACCGTGCTGCTCGGCGTGCAATGGCCGGTGATGGGCATCGTGGTCGGCATCGGATCGATCGCGTATGTCGCAGTCACCGTGATGTTGTCGCTTGGCTACGTGGCTCCGGCCGCGCGGCTGGGTAATGCGTGGGACACGCGGATGGGCGGCGCGTTGGCCGACGCGGTCAGTTGCAATGCCGTGGTGAAGGCGTTTGGCGCTGAACAGCGCGAGGACATGCGCCTTGCCCGTGTGATCGGCAAGTGGCGGCAACGCACGCGCCGTACTTGGATACGCGGCACGATCAGCGGTAGCGTGCGGGGCAGCATGTTGGTTGCGATGCAAGCTGCGATGCTTGGAGCGGCCCTGCTGCTGTGGGTTCGCGACTTGGCCAGCGTAGGCGATATCACCTTTGCGCTGACCATGTTCTTTATGTTGCAGGGGTATCTGCGCGACGTGGGCATGCACATCCGCAACCTGCAGCGTTCAGTCAACGACATGGAGGAACTGGTGTCGTTGCAGGCGCAGCCCTTGGGTATCGACGACAAACCGGGCGCGGGGCGTATCATGATTCGACGGGGCGCGATCTGCTTCGAGCACGTGACGTTCCGATACGGCGCTCACCTGACACCGCTGTACAAGGATTTCTCTGTGCGCATCGCCCATGGCGAGCGTGTCGGCCTGGTCGGCCATTCAGGCTCGGGCAAGACGACGTTTATTAAGCTGATCCAGCGGCTGCACGACGTAAGCGGCGGGCGGATCACGATCGACGGGCAGAATATCGCCAACGTCCAGCAGGCGTCGCTGCGCAGCCAGATTGCGATCGTGCAGCAGGAGCCGCTGTTGTTCCATCGCTCGCTGGCCGAAAACATTGCGTATGCGAAGCCCGGCGCAAGCCGTGCGCAGATCGAGCGTGCGGCGAAGTTGGCCAGTGCTCACGACTTCATCACCGCGCTGCCCGACGGCTACGAGACGTTGGTCGGCGAGCGGGGTATCAAACTGTCCGGTGGCGAGCGCCAGCGGGTGGCGATCGCGCGTGCCTTTCTTGCCGATGCGCCGATCCTAATTTTGGACGAGGCGACCTCCAGCCTAGACAGCGAGAGCGAGGTGCTGATCCAGCGGGCGATGGAGCGATTGATGATGGGGCGTACGACGCTGGTCGTCGCGCACCGGCTGTCCACGGTCCGAACACTGGACCGGCTGCTCGTGATGGATAAGGGGCGGATTGTCGAGGAAGGCAGCCACGATGAATTGATTCGCGTGGAGGGTGGCCTCTACCGACGGTTGTTCGAGCGCCAGGCGCTGGAGTTAACGCGGGGATGGGACGCCACCGGTGCGGCTGTGGGGCGCCGGCAGGCCGCGGTCGCAGGCGTGCCGGATGCCGATTGATCGCTGCCGTTGCCTGAGTAGCGGCGGGGACGGCCGCAATGCACGGACATGGCGGCGGGTGACTCGCGGACATCCCGCAATTAACGAGGACCGTTCCGCTCGCGTGCGCCCGCCATCGGCGGGCCTTGCATAGCGGATGTTCGAGGATGTTGGCGGCGTGGCCGGCGCCGGCCAGCGGCATGGTGTTGTGAAAGCAGCGCTATTGGACCGCACGCCGGCAACAGCGCGTTAGACGTTGAACAAGAAGTTCATCACATCCCCATCCTGGACGACGTACTCCTTGCCTTCGGCGCGCATCTTGCCCGCTTCCTTCGCGCCTTGTTCTCCTTTGTACGTGATGTAATCATCGTACGAAATCGTCTGAGCGCGGATAAAGCCGCGCTCGAAATCCGTATGGATGACACCGGCCGCTTGCGGTGCCGTATCACCGACATGGATGGTCCACGCGCGCACTTCCTTGACGCCGGCGGTGAAGTACGTCTGCAGCCCCAGCAGCTTGAAGCCTGCCCGGATCACGCGATTCAGTCCAGGCTCGTCCATGCCCATGTCGGACAGAAAAATGCCTTTTTCATCGTCCGGTAACTCGGCGATTTCCGCTTCGATGGCGGCGCACACGGCGACGACCGGCGAGCCTTCCTTCGCTGCGTAGCCATGCACCGCATCGAGGTACGGATTGTTCTCGAAACCGTCCTCCCGCACGTTAGCCACGTACATCGTCGGCTTCGCAGTAATTAGGCAGAACGGCTTGATCAACGCACGTTCGTCCTCGGACAGATCCATCGCACGGACCGGGCGTACCTGGTCCAGCTGTGCGCGTACCTTGTCCAACACGGCTGCTAGCTTGACTGCTTCCTTGTCATTGCCCGATTTTGCCGCCTTCGAATAGCGTGCGAGCGCCTTCTCCACGGTCGCCAGGTCAGCCAGCGCCAACTCAGTATGGATTACTTCGATGTCCGCGAGCGGGTCCACCTTGCCGGCGACGTGAATCACGTTGTCGTCGTCAAAGCAGCGCACCACGTGCGTGATCGCATCCGTCTCGCGGATGTTGGCCAGGAACTGGTTACCCAGACCTTCGCCCTTGCTCGCACCCGCGACGAGCCCGGCGATATCGACGAACTCGACGACCGCTGGAAGCACGCGTTCAGGCTTGACGATCTGTGCCAAAGCGTCGAGCCGCGGATCCGGCACCTCGACCACGCCGACATTTGGCTCGATCGTGCAAAACGGATAGTTCTCGGCAGCAATGCCTGCCTTAGTCAGCGCGTTAAAGAGAGTGGACTTACCGACGTTGGGCAAGCCGACGATGCCGCATTTGAGGCTCATGAAATTTCCTGAAGTATCAATCGTTTAAGCGCTGTCTCTATGCGACAGCGGTGGCGATGCCGGGAAAAGGCGGCAGCCAGGCGATGAGAGCAACTCGCACAAATCGGAGCGGAAACGCAGCGATTTTGTATAAATTTTAATCACGAAAATGGCAATTGTAACGTTTTTGGAGGCGCTTCTAGCCAAGGGTGCAGGCAAGTCGGGTATGGTTTTGCGGGACAGGATTTTGTGCGGTCTTTGTCTGTGGGTTGGGAGTGGGACCACCCTGATTGCCGATGATTTCATCGCTATGCGGCGCATACGAAATCTGTATTTCCGCAATGAAGATGATTCTTTTTGCCCGCTGCGAGCGGGTGTTTGCGGCTTGACCAATCAGCGTGGCATAGGGCGCGAACCAGAGCCAGACGACGTTATCGAGCGACGAGAAGCGCGCAACGACTTCGGTTGCAATCAGCGTTTTGCCAATGCCAGTCGGTGCCTGAAGCATGACGGCCGCCGACTACTTGCACAGCGTGTTCAACTCGCCCGGATTCGTTAACCGATTGTAGTCGTCGCGCAGATTCGGGAATCGTTCGACCAGCGCAGCGATATGCCGCTCCTGGAACGGTAACGGGTCGATGCGGCTCATGCTTGAATGCCCCCGAGCTTGCCAAATCGGAAGCCGCGCGTCAGGTCGGACGGCACTTCTCGTAGGTTGTTTTCGTTGACCACATCCACCAATGCCGCTGGCGTCCAGGTATAGACAATGGCTTGTGGATGCTCGGCCAGTGCTTCGCGCAGGGCGGTTTTCATCTTCGCCGTGGTGTTTGGTACATAGATGATGACCTCTTGCATCCAGGCCGACACCGAAATCAGCCTGCCGCGCTCGGACAGAGGATGATGGTGCTTCATCTGGATATACGACCAGACCATGCCATCGTCCAGCCGTTCTTCCAGGCGATGCGTCGGGATGTGGCGGGCACGCACGTATGCGAAATCGCCGCCGAGGCCTTCGACCTGGCCAGCCTTAGCGGACGTGTAGCCTTCGATTGCTCGCCGTACTCGCGTCGCGCACACATCGCGGCACAGGTTTTTGTCCGGCTCGGAATCGGTGGCTTCGTTGTTAGATACCAGAATGAAACGGCGCTCGCCGTCATCTTCCTTGTTGAGTTGCAACATGGCTTGTGCCAGCGTGCCGGAACCGGCAAAGAAGTCGAGAACCAAATCGCCGGGTTTTGTTGCCAAACGCAGGATACGGTCCATCAACTGTAATGGCTTTGGGGTCGAAAATACATCTTCGTTTCTGTCCTTTGACAATATTTCATTGAGCTGCTTTTTTGCGTCTTGTGTGTGGCCTACGGCGTCGTAGGTCCACAGCGTTTGAGGTACGACGCCTTGCTTGACCTCGGAGAGAAACCGTTTGACGGCAGGAGTGTTATTTCCATTTTTCCCCCACCAAATTCGATTATCCGCATCCAATTCAAGGAGTTTTTCCTTTGAAATTCGCCAGTATGTGCCCGCCGGCGGACCTTCGATTACTCGCCCGGAGGGACAGGTTACCGGATACCGACCTGCGCTATATGGATTGCGCGCCGTCATATTTTCGGCCTTCCATACACCACGAGCATCATTATCGAGATTTTTATATGCCTTGTCTTGTTCTGCTGAACGAGGTAAAGGATTCGGTCGCCAAATATTCCGGTCGGCAGCGTAAATTAACACGTACTCATGGTCATCAGAGAAATGAATGGCCGTATTTTTCGGGGAATAGACTTTCTGCCAAATAACATTGGCGATGAAATTTCCTTCGCCAAACACCTTATTCATTAACAATCCGAGGTTAAATAGCTCGTTATCGTCGATGGACACAAAAATAACCCCATCTTCCGTAAGCAGGTCTTTGGCTAGCCGTAGCCGCTGATACATGAACTCCAACCACGTCGAATGCCGATAGCGATTGGTCGAGTCAAAATAACTGTCGTTGTAAACAAAATCTTTACGCCCCGTGTTATACGGTGGGTCAATATAGATAAGCTTGACCTGCCCGGCATAGGTACTGACTAGGTTGCGCAAGGCATCGTAGTTGTCGCCTTCGATGATGAGATTGCGCCATGGTGCCGCACCGCACGACAACGAGGGGCTTAGCTCAAGCGCGACAAAATCGCGGTTCAGTGCCTTGTCTTGCACAATGTTCTTGCTTTCCCAGACTAAGCCATATGGGGTCTGGCGGTCGCGTCGCCTCAACATCTCAATAAGCGTTTCGCGCGGAAGGTTTTCGTACTCCGCTGCATTCAGGCGCGATGCCTTGTCCGAGTCTGCTTGAGGAGCGTTCTGCAAGTTTTGAGTCATCTGCACAAAGTGATGCTATGAAGTCGAAGCCGTGATGATAGATGCTTCGGGGCTGTCGTGATGGCCGTTCTCATGTGAGGAAAAAATTGGCAGCCAGGGTCGAGGATGACGCTACAGCATCCATCCATTTTTGCCGATAACCAGATTTTCTGGATTTTAGCTTCAAAGCATATACAGCATCATAACCTTGTATCTGTTATACGTAATAGGGAACGGGCTGGCATGTGAGGTGGATTATAAGAGATGATCAGAGAAGTCCGGTAATTCTGGTTGCGAATGTGCGTCCGCGCGATGTCATGAATACTCTTTTATGGTGATAATCGAGATTCGTTACTTGGGTTGAAAATTGAGTAAAGAAGATTCAACGAAAAAATCGATGGCTAGATTCATTGCCAACCTCATGAATCCGTCGACGGGTGATGAGATTACACAGATAATCGAGGATTACGGATACGTCGATAACTATGACGCACGGAGTAAATTAAATGGATTGTGTCTTACGTTTGACAACGGAAAACGCATGATAGAGCAAGTGGTGCACGTGGATTACTATGCCGACGAAGTATCTGCCATGCCTGTTCCTATTGCAAAAAAATCAGACACCTGAAGCAATCAATTCGGCGCCATCGCGCGCCACAGAAATTGGGGAAATATTGAGGAGCGTCAGCTATTAATACGTTTAATTTGACGAGCTGAGATCAAGATTGGGCCATGAACTGAAAAACGGCCTGGCCGATGCGCTTACTCTGGTTTGTTTATGCTCGTTTTTTTAGGGATGATGCGCGAAGACATCGCGAACTGGCGGCTGCCGTTCCTGGGTGGCTGGCTTGAAAAAACACTATAGCCAGAAAATGGTTCTCGGGACAAGAAAAAAGAATTTCTGAAAATGTGGCGACTGGGAAAATACAAAACAAAAACACGATACCCGCAATCGCGATGTCGTTCGCGATGCTGCGGTGGCGGAACTGCGCCGAGCTGAAGCGCCTCACCCAATCCTTGCCCGATACCGCCGGCATGCCGAGCTGCTGCGCGAGCCAGCGCACGCCTGTTTCGGCAAGCGTGTAAATCAGACTGTTATCAGGTGCCCGCGCTCGCAGTACCTGGCGAGCTAGATACAGCCGGCGCAGCGTGTGCTGCGCCATCAGCCGGGCCGATGGAGCCGGCATCCGCGGCTGCATGTCCGGCTCGCTGGCCGGCTTCCGCAACCAGGGCTGCCAGAGTAGCGCACCAAGCGACTTTGTGGGCAGCCAGCCGAACCGATTGAGCGCGCGCAGTACGCGCGCTTCGTTCTGGCTAGCCACAATCCGGCCGTCCTACGCTGTCACAGTATGTCTCTGCGATAGTTTCGACATTTCCGTATAGCGTGCGCATGCCCATATGTGCCCCTGTATGCTCGAGGTCATACAAGGGAATAAAGCCGCTTCTGCGGCAAGGTCACCATCCCCTTACGTGGTTTGCACGGACACATGGGGATTCGTCGGGTTGGACGCCCGCCGTATCCTTAAAACCAGCGCCCCAAGCTGCGCATGTAGGGATTGCGCCCATTCAGGCGCGACGCCGGTTTCGTCGCGGGTATCGCATACCGCCGTCTTTCGTCACTGCGTCGCACAACCAATGGTGACTCTACGCATGGCAGTCAGGTTGAACCTGCACATGGGTCCCGGCGACGACGCAGAGCTGGTCATCACGATTCTGATGCCGAACGAGGACTAATTTTCACCTGCCCCGCGAAAAGACGCGTGGCATTTCACTACCTCCTCACAAGGAGAGCCGCTATGTATCCAGTCAATCCAGCAACAAGTTTATCGATGAGCACCGACGACTACAGCGGCGTCGATGTTGGCGGCAACCCATATGGCACGAGTCTGTAGTCCGCCGCAATCCCTGGTTGCGGGTTTGAACAGGGAGCCGTATGAGTCAGAAGGGGCGGGCACTGCCGAAGTCCGGCAGTGCCTGATTGATGCATCAACGCTGACGCTTGGCTGTTGCGTTACGCGGTAGATGAGGTATCTTGGCGATGCCCTATTGGGGCAGCATAGGCTCGCTCAAATTTGATGCAAGTTTGCCTCTAGGAAACATGAGGTGACTAGCGCGCTTGCGCGCGCCGAGCGCGACGGCGACGGGATGCGCGACGCATAGCGTTACCCGGGCTGAGCCTCTCGTCGCCGTCCGGGGGCATCACGCGCCGACTGGATGATGACGCGTCTTACGGAAACGCCGACTGGCACGTGAGCTGAAGCTTCTCACGCTGGCCGCGATGCTGGCAAACGAGCGCCTAGTCCTCCCCGTACTGTCGGTATTCGTCGTATCTTGCCGCGTCGGACGGTGTATGCCGGTTTCAATATTTGCATTCGCGGATTCGGTTTTATTTTTTTTCTTGAGAAAACTCTTGACTCGTTTAAGAATGTTTGGCTTTGATGCGAATTGGCTTTGCTGGTCAATAGCCTCTGACGAACCGGTGATATTATGTGCAAATGGCTTAATAGATGATGGAAGGCCGTGATCGTTTATTAATTCCGTTTGCGTGTGGGTTGCCTTGGTTATTCCCTGCTTTAACTGCAACTGCTTTTGGCTGTGTGCATCACTCGCTGCGGGATCCACATCTTTAAATTGACTTTCCAACCATGCTTTAGCCTGCAGTATGCTCTGATTGAGGTCATCGTCCCAAATCTCGTTTATAGAAGAGCGATGGGCTTGAGTCGGTTTTGATTCGGGACTTTGCTTTGCCGGTTGGCTCGCCTGGGACGCTGCACTATGGGTAGGTTGAGCCACCGGGCGACCTGCTGACATTGAGGCTCGTACATGTGCTGCGTAGCGCGATGCATCGGTATCGTACTTTGCAGAGCGGCGCTCCGGTGTCCGGGGCTGCTCGTCGTTTTGCGCGCGGTCCTGATGCTGCGCACTCAGTTTATTTTTGTCAAGAGGATTAGCATGTGGATTCTTCAATGCTTTTAAAAATTTGTCGCCCTTTTCTTTGGCTTCTTCTAAATTCGAGAAGCTGGGCACTCTCCTGAGGCTGGTCGGCTGAAAGGATGCTGTATCACGTGCCTGGGAGCTCTCTCCAAGCAGCAATTGGTAAAACTGATCAAGAGTAACGGGTTTCCGTGGTGAAGTTGGCTGCTGTGTCCGCTGGGCAGCACCTCTAAATGGATTGTGGTCTTCTGCGCTGAATGGGTTATCGCTTGCCGAACCTGATACGGCGAGTTGCGTTATGTGCCGATCCGCGAGGGCATTATTTACTTGCATATCGTCAACCAGCATGATTAATTGGAGTTTGCACTTTAACGATTTTGCTTGAGGCGGGATGCCAATTGCGCGATTCCGGGAGGACATAAACGAAGCTACGTAATCATTGATTTGCCTGTGTTTTAATATCCGCCATAATCGGTATATTCTCGGACGGGTGAGGGCTTCATGCAGTTGACGACGCAGTGGTTAATGCAAAAATTGCATCGCAAGCTGTGGCTTGTGTTTGTTGATTAATACATTACGTGCCGTGTACTAGTGTGCTGGACGGGGCGTTCCGCACCGATGTTGTCCGGTGCAATCGTGTACCTGTTCGCCGACCGCAAATGCGGCCCTTGCGCGTAGTATCTCGGCCCGAGATCGCCGGCCCCGGCCGCTATAATGTGCCGATGAATTCCGCACATTCGAACCATCAGGTCATCGTAATCGGCGGCGGGCTGGTCGGTAAGGCCGCCGCGCTCGCGCTGACTCAAGCCGGCCTGCGCGTCGCGTTGCTCGCGCAGCGCGCGCCCGAGCCAAGCGAATATCGGTTCGACACGCGTATCTATGCGCTGTCGTCCAGTTCACAAGCGTTGCTGGAGCGGCTGCGGGTCTGGCAAGCGCTTGACCCGGCGCGGTTGTGTCCAGTGTACGACATGCGTGTGTTCGGCGATGCGCACGCGCAACTCCATTTTTCTGCATTTCAGGCGGCGGTTCCGCAGCTGGCGTGGATCGTTGAATCAAGCTTGATCGAACGCGCGCTCGACGCAGCATTGCAGTTTCAGCCGCTACTGACCTGGTGCGAATCGCGGGCACAGGCACTACAATACCACCCGGAAGCCGTCAGCGTGACGCTGGACGATGCGCGGGTGTTGTCTGCCGACCTGGTCGTCGGTGCGGATGGTGCGCACTCGTGGGTGCGGCAGCAGGTCGGCGCGAAGGTAAAACGGCGCGACTACCGGCAAACGGGTGTTGTGGCGAATTTCCGATGCAACAAGCCGCATCACGAAACCGCATTCCAGTGGTTCATCGACGGCGAGATCCTCGCGTTGCTGCCGTTACCGGACTCGCACGTGTCGCTAGTCTGGTCCGCCCGTACCGAGCACGCAAATGGGTTGCTGCAACTGGACCTGGCCGCGCTGGCCGAACGGATCGAGGCCGCCACGGGCGGTGCTAGTTTGCGTCAGGTCGGCACGCTCGAAGGCGTGACCCCCGCGCGAGGATTTCCGCTGGCGCTGCAGACAGTGGACCGGCTGATCGCACCGCGCGTGGCGCTCGTCGGCGATGCGGCTCACCTGATCCATCCGCTCGCGGGGCAGGGGGTCAACCTCGGGCTGCGCGACGTCGCTGCGTTGCTAGATGTGGTGAACCGCAAGGAACCGTTTCGTGACCTCGGCGATCTGACGCTGCTTAGACGTTACGAGCGTTCGCGCCGCGAGGACATTCAAAAGTTGACTATCGCAACCGATGGGCTGCAGCGGTTGTTTGCGCTGCCGGGCGGTCTGGCCCGTGGCATTCGCAACGTCGGGATGGCGATGGTCGGCGCGCAGCCATTCATCAAGCGCTGGCTGGTGTCGGCTGCGCTCGGCTGACGTGTATGCGCTCAATCAAACAAGGAACCATGATGACACTTCGAATTCGCACGATCGCGCTGACCTCGGTGGCCGGTGCGCTGCTGGCAGCCGCCGCGTTGGCAAGCTATTCCGCATTTGCCGATCCGAGCCTAGATAGCGTGAAGGCCGCGGTGCAGAACCGGCTTGGTTCCGACGCGAGCATCAAGGGCGTGGCTAAGACGCCGATCGCCGGGCTGTACGAGGTCAATCTTGGCAAGGAAATCGTCTATAGCGACGCCAATGCCGATTATCTGGTGCTGGGCGACCTGGTGGAGACTCGCACGCGGAAGAACCTGACGCAGGTACGCAACGACGAGTTGAACAAGGTCGATTTCGCGAGCCTGCCACTGGCCAACGCCGTCAAGGTTGTCAAGGGTAATGGCGCGCGCAAACTCGCAGTGTTCTCTGATCCGAATTGCGGATACTGCAAGCGGCTGGAGACGACGCTGAAGGGACTCGACAATATCACCGTCTACACCTTCCTGTATCCGATGCTTTCGCCCGACTCCGACGTGAAGGCGAAGGCGATTTGGTGTTCGGCGGACCGCGCGAAGGCGTGGCAGGCGTGGATGCTCGATCATCAGTCACCGAGCGGGGCCGGTAATTGCGATACCAGCGCGCTGCAGAAAAACCTGGCGCTGGGCCAGAAGTTGAATGTGAGCGGCACGCCGACGATCATCCTGGCCGACGGGCGCCGGCTCCCCGGCGCGGTGCCGGCCGAGCAACTCGACAAGGCTCTGTCCGCGCAGCATTGACGTTTCGCCCAGTGGCGGTCCGTGGCTCCCGATTCGTTCGTCCGGCCGGCGGGCCGGCGCCTACCTGCGTATCCCGATGAAGCCGATTCGTTATTCCATCATCCCGAAGCACCCGGCTGCCCACTTGTTCGAGGTCACGTTGACCGTGGCGGATCCGGATCCGGACGGCCAGCAGTTTATGTTGCCGGTTTGGATACCGGGCAGTTATCTGGTACGCGAATTTGCACGCCATATTGTGACGCTGAGGGCGACGAACCAGGCCGGCCGTAAGGTCGCCGTCGCCAAGCTGAACAAGAACACGTGGCGTGCAGCTGCCGTGGACGGCCCGTTGACGTTGACCTACGAGGTCTACGCGTGGGACCTGTCGGTGCGCGCCGCGCATCTGGACGAGTCGCTCGGTTTTTTTAACGGTACCAGTGTCTTCCTAGCCGTGGCCGGACGTGAGCAGTGGCCGTGCGAGGTGGAGATCCGGCGACCTGAAGGCAACGCCTATCGCGGCTGGCGGGTCGCTACCGCGTTGCGCGAGGCACGTGGCACGCGTCGTTACGCGTTCGGCTTGTACGTCGCACAGGACTACGATGAATTGATCGACCATCCGGTCACGGTTGGCGAGTTCGAACTGGCCCGCTTTGATGCGCACCGCGTGCCGCACGACGTTGTGATGGCAGGTAAGGTACCGGCGCTGGACATGCCGCGGTTGTGCGCAGATTTGAAGCGGATATGCGAAGCGCAGATTGCGCTGTTTGAGCCACGCACGAAGCGTGCGCCGATGGACCGGTACGTGTTCATGACGCTAGCGGTGGGCGACGGATACGGTGGGCTCGAGCATCGCGCGTCGACCGCACTGATCTGCAAGCGCGATGATCTGCCGGTAAAGGGCAAGCCGCAGACCACGGATGGCTATCGCTCGTATCTCGGCCTATGCAGTCACGAGTATTTCCATACCTGGAACGTGAAGCGGATCAAGCCGGCGGCGTTTGCACCGTACGACCTGACGCGGGAAAACTATACGCCGCTGCTTTGGCTGTTCGAGGGGTTCACGTCGTACTACGAAAACCTCATACTGGTCCGAGCAGGGCTGATCTCGCAGGACGAATACTTTGCGCAGTTGGGCAAGACAATCGGCTCTGTGCTGCGCGGCGCCGGGAGATTGCGTCAAACCGTGGCCGAAAGCTCGTTCGATGCATGGATTAAGTACTACCGGCAGGATGAGAATGCGGGCAATGCGATCGTGAGCTACTACACGAAGGGATCGCTGATTGCGCTGGCATTCGACTTGTCGATTCGGGCGCAGACGCGCCATCGCAAGTCGCTCGATGACGTGATGCGTCTGCTGTGGCAACGCTACGGACGCGACTTCTACGCGGGGCGGCTAACCGGCGTCGAGGCGGCCGATATCCCGGCGTTGTTTGCCGAGGCGAGCGGCGCGGACTTGAGCCGGCTCTTTCGTGACGCGGTGAACGGCACGCGCGATTTGCCGCTGGACGCACTACTCGCGCCGTTCGGTGTTGAACTGGCTGCTGCCGGCACGAACGGCAACCCATCGTTGGGGGCGCGCTTGCGTACCGGCAATGACTGTACGCTTGCGAGCGTCTCCGACGGTGGCGCGGCGCAAAAGGCAGGTTTGTCCGCGGGTGACGTGTTGGTGGCCATTGATGGGTTGCGGGTGCCCGGCAGCGGACCTGATGCGCTGCTGGCACGCTATCGGCCCGGTGACGTGGTGCAGGTGCACGCGTTCCGTCGGGACGAATTGCGTACTGTACGACTCAAGCTGGATGCACCGGAGGTGGTGAACTACACGCTTACGGCACGGACGAGTCCTGCGTCGGCCAAGCGCGCGCGCGACGCGTGGTTGCATGCCGGCCGATGATCGTTCCGCCAGTGCAACAATCCGTGTCGCGCAACCCCCTTTTTCGCGCTGTGCCAAAAACTAGAATGGCTCTTGACCGGGCATGACGCTCGAACTGAACCTGACGGAGCCCAAAATGACTACGATTCTCCAGATCAATTCCGCTGCGCGCACGGAGGCGCAATCCACGCTGTTGGCTAATGAATTGACGGCGAAGCTGCAACAGTCGCATCCGGATGCCACGCTGGTCGTGCGGGATCTGTTGACCGATAGCTTGCCGCACCTGGACGAAGCAGCAATTGGCGCCTTCTTCACGCCGGCAGAACAACGCAATGCGCAGCAGCAGGCGATCATCGCCCGCAGCGACGCCTTGGTGGCGGAGTTGAAGGCTGCCGACATCATTGTCATCGGCGCGCCAATGTACAACTTTGGTATCTCCAGCCAGTTGAAGGCGTATTTCGACCATGTCGCGCGTGCTGGCGTGACCTTCCGCTATACGGCGGAGGGCCCACAAGGACTGGTCACGGGCAAGAAGGTGTATGTCGTGAACGCGCGCGGTGGCAAGTATCTCGGCACGCCGGCGGACTTGCAGACGCCTTATTTGAAAACGTTCCTCGCCTTTATCGGCCTGACCGACGTCACGTTCATCTTCGCCGAAGGGCTGAACCTCGGTGAGCAATCCAAACAAAGCGGCCTGGCGGCGGCGCGCGAGGCAATTGCCGCTCTGTGATGAGCAGTTGCCGGCGTGCGGGCATGACGTCGCCAGTAGCACTGCCAGTTCCGAGCGGTGTTCCGGCCTGCCGACTGGGCGGCCAACGGAACGGCGCCCCGAATGGGGTTGGCTTCCGGCCGCTTCCAATCGGCTTCGGGCAGGCTTATAGCCGGCTCCCGGCAGGCCACAATCGGCTCAAGGCAAGCCCCAGTCAACTCATGGCAGGGCACCAGTCGGCTTACAGCACGCGCCAATCGATCGGCTCGCGACCAACCTGGCGCAGATGCTCATTGGCAAGCGCGAAGTGGCGGCAACCAAGGAAGCCGCGGTGCGCCGACAGCGGTGACGGATGCGGTGCTTCGAGAATCCGGTGGCCGCGGCCGTGCAGTAACTGTCGTTTGGCTTGCGCATGCGAGCCCCACAGCATGAACACTAGGCCTTCGTGTTGCGTGGCAAGGTGCTCGATCAGCGTGTCCGTGCATTGCTCCCAGCCACGCTTCGCATGGCTGGCCGCCCGGTTACGCTCGACGGTCAGTACTGTATTGAGCAGCAGCACCCCTTGCCGGGCCCAATGATCCAGGCAGCCATGGCGTGGCACCGCATGGTCGAAGTTCGCTGCGATCTCCTTGAAAATATTGCGTAACGACGGGGGAGGCCGGACGCCGGGGGGGACAGAAAACGCTAGTCCGTGCGCCTGCGGCACGCCGTTGTCCTCGCCGTGATAGGGATCCTGACCCAAGATGACCACCTTGACGTCGTCCGGCGACGTCAGATGCAATGCGCGGAATACGTCCGTCGGATAGACCGTCTTGCCGCTGCTGCGCTCGTAGTCGACGAACTCGCATAGGCGTGCGTATGCCGAACTGCCGATGAACGGTACCAGGTGCGCGCGCCACGCCGGTGGCAGGCTGTCGAATTGTTGTTCGAGGGTGAGTGTCGTGCAAGACGGTGGACATGACCGCGGCGATGGTGCCACCGTGCACTCATGCGGGGGCGGTGGATCGTCGAACAACGACGGTTGCCGAGGGGCAGCCTGTGCGTCGCCGAGCCACGATGGCTGCCGGGATTCGCCGGCGGTGTCGCCGTGCAACGATGATTGCCGATGTTCGGCCCGCGTCTCATCGAGCAACGACGGTTGCTGGCGCTCGGTTCGCTGTTCGTCGGCACCGCGCAATGCGGCGGTGGTGGAGTGTCTAGTGCGGGAAGCCATGATCGCGATAAAGTCGGATGGAAGGGTGGGGCGCCGGCAACTACGGATGGTTCACTGGCCGCTGCGCAACCGATAACCCCGTTCGGCCTTGCTGACGTCCTCGGACGTGGTGCCCGGCAAGCGCTGCTTGAGGACGGCGGCGAGCGCGTCGAGAGCCGCATGCGCACTGGCCTTCGGCGCATCCTTCAGTTCAAGTTCGATTTCGCAGATCGGCGCACGCCGCACTGCGCCGTCCGCCTCGGCCTGCACTTCGCCAATGTCCAGCGCGGCTTCGATGGGTGTGCCGGTCCAGTGAAGCGGCCATAGCGTGCGCGTGAAGTCGGTGCGAAACAGAGGCACGAGCGTCGCCGCAGCGTTGCGCACGAGCGCGCGCGCTTGCGCGTCGCCGCACGCGGCGAGCAGCGCGTCGAGTTCAAGCGCGTCGCCGGCCACCGCCATTTCCCATTCATGGCGACTGTGCACCCCGTCCGACGCGCCGCCGCCGAACTTGAAAGTCTGCAGCCAGCCATCAGGCGTGCGTCGCAATCGCAATGCACCGCCGGCGCGCGCGAGCCTGTCGTCGGGCGTATCGAAGTAGAGATTGGCGAGGGCGGTCGGTTGGCCATCATGTCCACTCAACTCGGCGAGCAGTGCGCGGGCGGCCTCGATCTGCGACGCCGGCAGCGCAAGCTTGATTTCGCGTTCGATGCTCATCGTCGTCATGGACGTTGCAGTCCGAAAAACATGTCGGCGAGCGCGGCACCGGGATTGTCCGCGCGCATGAACGCTTCGCCGACCAGGAAAGTATGAACGTCGGCTGCTCGCATCCGGTCCACGTCGTCGCGCGTCAGGATCCCCGACTCGGTTACCACGATACGCTCGTCGGGAATGCTGTCGAGGAGCCCAAGTGTGGTGTCCAGCGTGACGGCGAACGTGCGCAGGTTGCGATTGTTGACGCCGATCAGCGGTGTCTTTAGCGTCAACGCCACGTCCAGTTCGTGCGCATTGTGCACTTCCACCAGTACCGCGAGCCCCAGCGAATGGGCGTACGCTTCCAGCTCGCGCATCTGCGCTGGCTCCAGCGCGGCGGCGATCAGCAGGATGCAGTCCGCACCCATCGCACGCGCCTCCAACACCTGGTACGGGTCGATGATAAAGTCCTTGCGCAGCACGGGCAGCGGGCACGCGTCGCGAGCCTGCTGGAGGTAGCGCGCGCTGCCCTGGAAAAACGGCACGTCCGTGAGTACCGACAAGCATGCGGCGCCGTGCTGTGCGTACGAGCACGCAATGTCGGCTGGCACAAAAGTTTCGCGCAACACGCCCTTGGAGGGGCTGGCTTTTTTCACCTCGGCGATGATCGCCGGCTGTCCGAGCGCGTGTTTGGCACGCAACGCCGCAACGAAGTCGCGTAGGTCGCCGCGCCGCGCGTGGGCGCTCAGTTGCAACACTGCCAGAGGTGCACTCGCCTGCGCGGCACGGATCTCATCGCGCTTGACTGCAATGATGCGATCGAGAATATCAGTCATGATGGTGCTCTGTTTGGCTCAATGACTCAACTGCTGCGTAAAACGGACAAGTTCATCGACCTTCGCACGGGCGGCTCCGCTGGCGATTGCCTCACGCGCTTGCCGGATCCCGTCGCCGATCGAAGCGACGACGTTGGCCGCATACAGCGCGGTACCGGCATTGAGCGCGACGATCTCGCGGGCAATGCCCGGCGTATTGTCCAGTGCGCTGAGCAGCATTGTTTTCGATTCGTCCGCGTTGGCGACCTTCAGGGAGCGATTCGACACCATTTGCAGACCAAAGTCTTCCGGATGGATCTCGTATTCGTGCACCTGGCCATCGCGCAACTCGCCGACCCGTGTTGCCGCGCCGAGCGATACTTCGTCCATCCCGTCTTGCCCGTAGACGACCAGCACGTGGTTTGCGCCAAGCTGTTGCATCACCCGGACCTGGATGCCAACCAGATCCTCGTGGAACACGCCTTGCAGTTGGTTCGGTGCCCCCGCCGGATTGGTCAACGGTCCCAGTATATTGAAGATCGTGCGTACCCCCATTTCGCGACGGATCGGCGCGACGTTCTTCATCGCCGGATGGTGGTTCGGCGCGAACATGAACCCTATGCCGGTCGCCTCGATAGACTGCGCCACCTGTTCCGGCGTTAGGTTGATGTTGACGCCGAGCGCTTCAAGCACATCGGCGCTGCCGGACTTGGATGACACGCTGCGATTGCCATGCTTGGCGACCTTTGCGCCGGCTGCGGCGGTCACGAACATCGTTGCCGTGGAGATATTGAACGTATGCGAGCCGTCGCCGCCGGTGCCCACGATATCGACAAAGTGCCGGTTGTCGGCTACCTGTACGTGGTGAGCGAACTCGCGCATGACGGTTGCCGCTGCAGTGATCTCTCCGATCGTTTCCTTCTTCACGCGCAGCCCGGTGATGATGGCGGCCACCATGACCGGCGACATTTCTCCGCGCATGATCATCCGCATCAGGTGCAGCATCTCGTCATGGAAGATCTCGCGGTGCTCGATGGTACGCTGCAGCGCTTCCTGAGGGGTGATGGGCATCCGGTTCTCCGTGCGGGTTAGGCCAGTGAGCGGGGGAGACAGGGGCATCGCGTCGGTAGGGCGCGCGTTCATCGGGTAAGCGCCGCAGTGCGGCTTTGAGCGATGAAATTCTCAAGCAGGGCATGGCCATGCTCGGACAGGATCGATTCCGGATGGAACTGCACACCCTCGATCGGCAGCGTCTTGTGGCGCACGCCCATGATTTCGCCATCGTCGGTCCATGCGCAGACCTCCAGACAGTCGGGCAGCGTGTCGCGCTCGATGGCTAGCGAATGGTACCGCGTGACCTGAAAGCGGTGCGGTAGATCGGCGAAGATCCCCCGCCGATCGGTCTCGATTTCGCTGACCTTGCCATGCATGATCGTCTTGGCTCGCACGATGCGGCCGCCGAACGCCTCGCCGATCGCCTGGTGTCCCAGGCATACGCCAAGCATCGGGATGCGGCCGGCGAAGCGTTGGATGACCGAGAGTGTCACGCCGGCGTGTTGCGGATTGCTGGGTCCAGGCGACAGGCAGATACGCTGCGGGCTCAGCGCGGCGATCTCGTCACAGCTGATCTCGTCATTGCGGTAGGTCTGCACTTGCTCGCCCAACTCGCCAAAGTACTGGACGAGGTTGTAGGTGAACGAGTCATAGTTATCGATCATCAGCAGCATACGGCACCCAATGGACTGATATTGAACGAAAAATCGACGCGATGAAGCTGCTGGCCCACGGACCTGCTCAATGCGGTCCGGCATGGGGCCGCCATAGGCGGGGTCGCCACAGGCATCCGACACAAGCGAGAGCGAACATGAACGCGGGCGCGCAGCGCGCGGACGTTGCACGCGCAACCGGTTGCGCGTGCCACAGCAGGGACGACGGGGCCCGCATCGAGCGGTTCGGGCGTGTTGGCGACGACTGGATCTGTCAACGGCATCGGCAATCTCCTTGAGCTTGGAGCCGCCGTACCGTAGCACTATCAGGGTTGTCAACCTGCCACCGGATACGGCGGCAAGGTGCGGTGGGCGAACCACGACGTGCCGCTTCCTAGCGGAAGCGCCACCACTGGGCTGCACGGGTCAACGTGGTTCGAAGCATGGGTTACGCCTGGCTGAAATAGCGGCCCGGCGCGTTGGCCGGGTCGGTCGGGTTCATTGTAGCGTTTCGCGCGCGGGCCTGTCGACCCAAATGACACAGTGCGGCTGCCGACAACGCGTTCACGCGTTCAATCTGGTTGGCGGCGGGCACGCGTCGCTCAATGGGGGCAGGCCTGTCAGAACTGCGCGTCCAGGCCATCCTGCACGTGCTCGGCGGCGCGCAATACGGCACGCGCTTTGTTCTCAGTTTCCTGCCATTCCGCTTCAGGCACCGAATCAGCGACGATGCCGGCGGCGGCCTGCGTGTACAAGTTGCCGTCGTGGATCACGCCGGTGCGGATCGTGATCGCCAGATCCATTTCGCCGGAAAATGACAGATAGCCGACCGCGCCGCCGTACAGGCCGCGCTTGACCGGCTCAAGTTCATCGATCAATTCCAGCGCGCGGACCTTCGGGGCGCCGGAAAGCGTGCCGGCTGGGAATGTGGCGCGCAGCACATCGAAGGGCGTCATGCCGGGCTTGAGTTTGCCCTCGACTGAGCTGACGATATGCTGCACGTGCGAGTATTTTTCGATCACCATCTTGTCAGTGACGACCACGGAGCCCGTTTGCGCGATGCGGCCGACGTCATTGCGCGCGAGATCAATCAGCATCACATGCTCGGCGATCTCCTTCGGGTCGTTCAGCAACTCCGTCGCCAACTGCGCGTCGCGCTCCGGCGTACTGCCGCGCGCGCGCGTGCCGGCTAGCGGGCGGATCGTCACGATCTGCTCGCCGCCGCGCTCTTCCTGCCGCACCAAGATCTCAGGTGATGCGCCGACCACGTGGAAGTCACCGAAGTTGTAGAAATACATATACGGCGACGGGTTCAGCGAGCGCAGCACGCGATACAGCGACAGGGGATGGTCGCGAAACGGTTTCGAAATCCGCTGCCCGACTTGCACCTGCATCAGTTCGCCGGCGGCAATGTATTCCTTGGCTTTGCGCACCGCGGCCAGATAGTCGTCCTTGGCGAACTCGCGATAGATGTCAGTGCGCACCGTCGGCGACGTGACCGGAGGCTGGGCCGGGCTGCGCAACCGGTTGCGCAATTCGCGCAGCCGCTGCTTGGCGCGCGTGTACGCCTCCGGTGCACCCGGATCGGCGTAGACGATCAGGTAGAGCTTGCCGGCCAGGTTGTCGATCACTGCCACTTCTTCGGTCAGCAGCAGCTGGATGTCCGGCAGGCCCAGATCGTCCTTGGGCGTCGAATGCGCGAGCTTCTTCTCGATGAAGCGCACCGCGTCGTAGCCGAAGTAACCCGCCAGGCCGCCGCAGAAACGGGGCATGCCGGGTCGGAGCGCGACTTTGAAACGCGCCTGGAACTGCGCAATGAATGCAAACGGATCGCCTTCGTGCGTTTCGATGACCTGGCCGTCGCACACCACTTCGGTGATGCCGGTGCCGTCAGCTTGCCGCGTACGCAGCAAGGTGCGCGAGGGTAGGCCGATGAATGAATAGCGGCCGAAGCGTTCGCCGCCGACCACCGACTCGAGCAGAAACGAATTCGCGCCTCCTCGTTCGGGGTGAGCGAGTTTCAGATACAGCGACAGCGGCGTATCAAGGTCGGCGAGCACCTCAGCAATCAGCGCAATGCGGTTGTAACCTTTGTTGGCAAGGGACTGGAATTCAAGCTCGGTCATGTTGGCAAGTCCTATTGTCCTATTGGTGCTCGGTGCACGGCGCGGTATGCACTGAACCAATGTCGCGGCCCGGCCGCAGCATAGGTGCCGAAGCCAACGTACCGGGACGCGGCGGCGCTACATGGTGCGTAGCGCGGACACGGCCGCGATGCCGGGGGCGACAACGAAAACAAAAAACGGGGAAATCGAAACCCGAAACCCGGCAAGCAACGGGTTTCGACGCGCAATCGCGCTCAGGCGTGCCAGCGGCGCCAGGGCCAGGCTCCCCGGTCGATACTGCCAAGACTGCGTTTTCTGTTTAGAAACATGACGATGTTGCGGATACCCTGGGACGGATGCTATTGCGCGGCGTGTGGCGCCGTCACCCGGCTGGCCGCCTCCAGCAGCGAACCCACTATACCATCCGAGTCGATCGATTGTACAGGTTGGCCGTGGTTGTAACCGTATGGTACGGTCAACGTCGCGAGCCCGGCGGCGCGCGCCGCGCGCGCGTCGTTTTCCGAGTCGCCGATCGCGACCGCCCGCACGGGCGGCACGCCGAGCGCGTCGCACGCGGCTAGCATTGGCAACGGGTCCGGCTTTTTCCGCGGCAGGCTGTCGCCGCCGAACACCACTTCGAAATACGGCCGCAGGTTATACTGCTCGAGCAACTCGAGCGCGAATCGAAGCGGTTTGTTGGTCACGCATGCAAGCTTGATCCGCGCAGCCCTGAATGCGTCCAGCCCGCGGATCACGTCCGGGTAGAGCCGCGTGTGGCGACCATTGACCACCGCGTATGCCCGCTGGTACCTGGCCAGTGCCACATCGAACCGCTGCTCGACCTCGGTTGGCGGCAGGCGTGCCGACAGCACGCTGCACACGAGGTGCTCGGAGCCCTTGCCGACGTAGGCGACGACTTCGGCTTGGTCGATCGGCGGCAAGTCGAGCTCGCCGAGCACCGTGTTGAGCGCCGCCGTGAAATCGCCGGCGGTATCGACCATCGTGCCATCCAAATCGACGATCGCGGCCTCGACCGGTCCGATGGGGGGCGCACCGCGACGATTGTCATCGGCAACCGGTGTCAGGCTGGTGTCAGTCATCGCGCGCTCACCGCCTGAGTGCAGCGCGCATCTGGTTGATCACCTGTCGGTAGTCGGGCTGCCCGAAGATTGCCGAACCCGCGACAAACGTATCGGCGCCGGCGGCCGCGATTTGCGCGATGTTGTCGGCCTTCACGCCGCCGTCCACCTCCAGGTGGATCTCGCGGCCCGTCTGTGCCGCATACGCGTCGATGCGCCGCCGCGCCTCGCGCAGCTTATTCAGTGCCTCGGGAATGAACGACTGTCCACCGAAACCGGGATTCACCGACATAATCAGCACCAGGTCGACGCGGTCCATCACGTGGTCCAGGTAGTTCAAAGACGTGGCGGGATTGAATACCAATCCCGCCTTGCAACCGTGGTCCCGGATCAGTGATAGAGTGCGATCGATATGGTCGGACGCCTCTGGATGGAAGCTGATCACGTTCGCGCCCGCCCTTGCGAAGTCCGGCACGAGGCGGTCCACCGGACGGACCATCAGATGCACGTCGATCGGCACGTTGACGTGCGGGCGGATCGCTTCACAAACCATCGGGCCGATCGTCAGGTTGGGTACGTAATGGTTGTCCATCACGTCAAAGTGGATCCAGTCGGCGCCGGCGGCGACCACGTTGCGCACTTCTTCGCCGAGGCGGGCGAAGTCAGCGGAAAGAATGCTTGGGGCGATGCGAAAAGTCATCTTGGAATGCGTTGGCGGGCGCTGAGCGGCAAACAAAGCGTTATTCTAGCGTGCCGGCGCGACGCCAGCCTAGCCTGGGAGCGGCGCCCTGATGCCTGCATTGACATGTCAGTGGATCGCGTCACGCTAGCGACGTCACGGCGACCCCGTCGGGTTAGCCACGTCAGACCAGCCACGTCGGGTCAGCCCGTCGTATCAGCCATATCGCATTGCAGGTTGCGACCCGCAAGCGCATCAACGAAAATGCGATGCGCAGGGATCTGCATGCCCGCGCCATGGGTGAGCGTGCGCCCGTATTGCGCGACCTTTATCGGAATCCAGGATGAGTCAGTATGAATTGAGCGTCTCGGCGCGGGCGGCCTATCTGCCGGACCAGTCCGACCCGGAGCACCAGCAATATGCGTTTGCCTACACGTTGACGATACGCAATACCGGCCAGGTTGCCTCGCAGTTGATTGCGCGCCATTGGATCATTACCGACAGCGAGGCGAAGGTGCAAGAGGTCAAAGGACTCGGGGTCGTCGGACATCAGCCATTGCTGCGGCCGGGCGAGCAATTCGAATATACGAGTTGGGCGGTCATTGCGACGCCGGTCGGCACGATGCGCGGCGAGTATTTTTGCGTGGCCGAGGACGGTACGCGCTTCGAGGCGCCGATAGCGGAATTTGCGCTGTGCATGCCGCGCATGCTGCATTGAGCGCGCACGATGGCGGCGCGGCGGCGCGACCGCTCCGGCGTGGACCACCGTGGCGGCTGGCCGGCGCAGCGCCGCAGGGCGTCAATCGCGCTTGCGCGGCGGGCGGCGCACGTACCATACGATGTACGCGAGCAATCCAATCGGCAGCAGTATTTCAACCGTGGGTAGTAGCCACGGGCAAGCGGTGAAGAACGCAGACATGACGGTTTGGGAAACGAGCGAACATTTTAACGGTTGCGTGTATGGTAACGGTGGCGCGCATGGCAGCGGGCCGAGGCGGGCGGCCGCAAGGGACCGGCATGCAGCCGGTGTGCGGCGCTGGGGCCGCGCCGCGACACTGATCGCGACGATCGTCGCGGCGGCGATGCTTGCGTCATGCGGTGGCAGCGGTGCGGTGCGGCCGGTGATGCACGTGCCGCCGGTCGTTGCCACGCCAAGCCAGCAGGCGCTGGTTAGTGCGCGGCTCACGCCGGTCAGCTGGCAGCAGGTGCCCGGTTGGCAGGAGGACAGCCTGATCGGAACTACCGGCGCGCTGCGGCAGAACTGTGCACGCATGAACACGCTAGCGAATTGGCGGCGTGCGTGCGTTGCTGCGCAGCAACTGGATGATCTTGACGTGGCCGCCGCGCGTACGTTTTTTGAGACGTACTTCACGCCGTTTGTGCTGGCTAATAGCGACGGCACGCTCGACGGTCTCGTCACCGGCTACTACGAGCCGTTGTTGCATGGGTCTCGGTACCGGCGTGCGCCGTACCTGTACCCATTGTATCGCTGGCCGAGGGCAGCCCGCCCGGACGCGGTGTTGCCGCCGCGTGCACAGCTGATACGCTCCGGCATGCTGGCCGGCAACGAGCTTGTCTACGTGGACGATCCGATCGAGGCGTTTTTTCTGCAGGTGCAAGGCTCCGGCCGGGTATTGCTCGACGATGGCACGGTGATGCGGGTCGGTTACAGTGGCACCAACAACCAGCCGTATCGTTCGATCGGCCGTTGGCTGATCGATCGTGGCGAGCTTTCACCGGCGCAGGCGACGATGCAGGGAATTAAGGCATGGGCCCGGGCGAACCGGTTGCGCGTCGATGCTCTGCTGGATGTGAATCCGCGCTTCGTGTTCTTCAAGGAAGTGCCATCCAGCGAAGGCGTGCCCAGCGGCGGAGCCGACGGGCCGGTCGGTGCGTTGGGGGTGCCGCTCACGCCCGAACGCTCGATCGCGGTTGACCCGACGTCGATCCCGCTCGGCACGCCGGTATTCCTGCAGACCACCCGGCCATTGTCGAATCAGCCGATGAACCGGCTGGTGTTCGCGCAGGACGTGGGCAGCGCGATCAAAGGCGGCGTGCGGGCCGACTACTTTTGGGGACTAGGTGATGACGCGGGCGACCTGGCGGGCCGGATGAAGCAGGGCGGCCGGATGTGGCTGCTGCTGCCCAATAGTTGAGTGGCTGGATGTGGCTGCTGCTGCTCAACAGTTGGGCGGCCGGATGTGGCCGCTGCTGTTCAACAGTTGAGCGGCCGTGTTGCGCGTGGCCGCCATCGGCTCAGGCCTCAGGCTGACGCACGACGTTTGTCCACGACGCGGCGCGCCTTACCCACTGAGCGCTCGATGCTGTTCACTGGCAAGGCGGCGATTTGCGCCGTGACGCCGACCAGCGCCTTGACATCGTGCGCTAGGCTTGCGCGTGCCGCTTCGATTGCGCGTTCGTCCAGCGCCGATCCCGGGCAGGGCTCGACATGGATCGTCATCACGTCGAGCGGACCTTCCTTGGTCAGCACGATCTGGTAGTGAGGGGCAAGCACGGTGGCGTACTTGAGCAACAGCTCCTCGATTTGTGACGGGAACACGTTCACGCCCCGGATGATCATCATGTCATCGCAGCGGCCAGTGATCTTCTCCATGCGCCGCATCGCGCGTGCGGTGCCGGGCAGCAGCCGGCTTAGATCACGGGTACGATAGCGGATGATTGGCAAAGCCTCTTTGGTTAGCGAGGTGAACACCAGTTCGCCGAATACGCCTTCGGGCAGCACCTCACCAGTGTCCGGATCGATGATTTCCGGATAGAAGTGGTCTTCCCAGATCGTCGGGCCGTCCTTGGTTTCCGCGTATTCGGAGGCGACGCCGGGGCCGATGATCTCTGACAGCCCATAGATGTCGACCGCGTCGATGCTCATGCGTTTCTCAATCGCCGCGCGCATGTCGTTGGTCCACGGCTCCGCGCCGAAAATGCCGATGCGCAACGACGATTCGGCCGGATCCAGGCCCCGTCGCTCGAATTCATCGGCGATCGATAGCATGTAGCTCGGCGTGACCATGATGATGTCGGGGCGAAAATCCTGGATCAGCTGAACTTGCTTCTCGGTCTGCCCGCCACCGAACGGGATCACGGTCAGGCCCGCGCGTTCTGCCCCGTAGTGCGCGCCCAGCCCACCAGTAAAGAGCCCGTAGCCGTAGCTGACATGAACCTTGTCGCCGCGCCGCGCCCCTGCTGCGCGGATGGAGCGCGCCATGAGGTTGGCCCACATGTCGATATCGTTAGCCGTGTAGCCGACCACGGTCGGCTTTCCGGTGGTGCCGGACGAACCGTGGATGCGCGAGACCTGGTCCATTGGCACGGCGAACATGCCGAACGGATAGCTATCGCGAAAGTCTTGCTTCGTCGTGAACGGGAAGCGGGATAAGTCCGACAGCGTTTTCAAGTCGTCCGGATGCACGCCCGCTTCATTAAATTTGCGCTTATACACTAGTGAATGTGTATACGCGTGCGCTAGCGTTTTTTTCAGCCTTTCCAGCTGCAGGGCCTGTAGTTCGTCGCGGCTGGCTTTTTCAATCGGCTCCGGCGGCAGGGCAGTGTTCATTAAAATCTCCTTATTGCTGTGTCTGTCCCGTAGCTTGTAGCGGGCGTCAATCGTTCGATCGAATGACGTTCCCTTTGATGTGTGCCGACTTGCCGCGAAACATCGCGACCGGCTCGCCGGCGCGATTGGTCACACGGATATCGTAGAGGCCGGTGCGCCCAGATCGCACCTGCTCCACGGCTTCCGCGGTTAGCGCGTCGCCGCGGTGCACCGGCCGCAGGTATTCGATCGTGCATCCGGCTGCCACCGTATTCACGTTATAAGTGTTGCACGCAAATGCGAATGCCGAATCGGCAAGCGTGAAGATCAACCCGCCGTGGCAGATATCGTGGCCATTTAGAAATTCGGCGCGCACCTGCATCGTCGCGCGCGCGTAGCCGGGCCGAATTTCAACTATCTGAATGCCGAGCCAGCGGGTGCACGCATCGTTCTCGTACATCGCCGCGGCACAGTCGCGCGCGAGCAGCTCGGCTTGCACCACGCCGGGTTCGGCGTCGGTGAGAGGAGAGTGGTCCATATCAGTGTCCGTCAAAACGGGGTTGACGTTTCTCGATGAACGCGCGCACGCCTTCCGCATAGTCGTGCGACACGCCAAGCTTGCGCTGCAGGTCGCGTTCAAGGTCCAGCTGTACATCCAAATCCAGCGTTGCGCCGCTGCGGATGGCCTGTCGGGTCGCGACGATCGCGGCGGTGGGCTGCTGCGCGAGTTTCGCGGCGAGCTCTCGCGCTTGTGGCAGAAGGGCCGCATCATCAACGACGCGCCAGATCAGGCCCCACGCTTCAGCCTTTTCCGCGCTAAGCTTCTCGCCAGTGAGCGACAGTCCCAGCGCGCGAGCGATACCGACTCGTCGTGGCAGCGTCCACGTGCCGCCAGTGTCCGGTACCAGCCCGATCTTCACGAAAGCCTGGATGAAACGGCTCGAACGCGCGGCAAGTGTGATGTCGCATGCCAACGCCAAGTTCGCGCCGGCGCCGGCTGCGGTGCCGTTGACCGCTGCGGTCACCGGCAGCGGCAGCTGCTGCAGCCGCCGCACGAGTGCATTGAAGTTTTGATCGATTAGCTCGCCCAGGTCGGTTTCATGGCCGGGCGTGAAGTCGAGGTCCTCGAGGTCCTGACCCGCGCAAAATGCCTTGCCAGCGCCTGTCAGGACCAGCGCCCGGGCACCCGAGCGCTGCACTTCATCCAGCGCCGCGCGTAGCTCGGCGTGCATCGCGCGGGTGAAGCTGTTGAGCTTGTCCGGGCGGTTCAGCGTAATGGTTGCGACGTGAGCGGCTGCGTCGATGTCGAGCAGAATTGACGTGTAAGTCATGGGAGTTTCCTCCTGCCTAGGCGAAATGAATGCGCGAGGCCGACTTCAGACGCGCTCGATGGCCAATGCAATACCCTGTCCGACTCCAATGCACATCGTACACAATGCATAGCGGCCGCCGTTGCGGTGCAACTGGTACATGGCGGCCGTTACCAGCCGCGCGCCGGATGCGCCGAGCGGGTGGCCGAGCGCGATCGCTCCGCCGTTTGGATTCACGCGCGGGTCGGCGTCGGCGATGCCCAGCAGCCGCAGCACGGCCAGGCCTTGTGCAGCGAATGCTTCGTTTAACTCGATGACGTCGAACTGATCGAGCGTCATGTTCAATTGCCGCAGCAGCTTGCGCGTCGCGGGCGCCGGTCCGATGCCCATCACGCGTGGCTCGACTCCCGCCGTTGCCATGCCAAGCACGCGCGCCTTCGGCGTGAGCCCGTGCGCGCGTGCGGCTGCTTCGCTGGCGATTAGCAGCGCACAGGCGCCATCGTTGATGCCGGACGCATTGCCGGCGGTGACAGTGCCATCTGGGCGTACCACACCGCCGAGCTTGGCCAGTGCGTCCATTGACGTTTCGCGCGGATGCTCGTCGTGCTGCACCACGATCGCATCGCCGTTGCGGGACGGCACGGTGACCGGCACGATCTCGGCAGCCAGTACGCCGTCACGCTGCGCACGGGCGGCCTTTTGCTGGCTGCGTAACGCAAATGCATCCTGATCGGCACGGCTCACGTTATAGGCGGCCGCGACGTTTTCGGCGGTCTGCGGCATCGAATCGATGCCGTACTGCTGTTTCATCAGCCGGTTCACGAAACGCCAGCCAAGCGTCGTATCGAAGACTTCGGCCTGGCGTGAGAACGCGGTGTTGGCCTTGCCCATCACGAACGGCGCGCGCGTCATGCTCTCGACACCGCCGGCCAGCATCAGCGACGCGTCACCTGCGCGGATCGCTCGCGCCGCGGTGCCGATCGCATCCATGCCCGAGCCGCATAGTCGGTTCACCGTGGCGCCCGGCACGTCAATGGGCAGGCCGGCGAGCAGCCCGACCATCCGAGCGACGTTGCGGTTATCTTCGCCGGCCTGATTCGCGCAGCCGAAGATCACGTCGTCCACCGCCGCCCAGTCCATTGACGGGTAACGTTCGAGCAGCGCCTTGATCGGGATCGCGCCAAGGTCGTCTGCGCGAACGTCTTTTAGCGCGCCGCCATAGCGGCCGAACGGCGTGCGGATTGCATCACAGATAAAAGCTTCAGTCATGGTGCCAGTCGCCTGTGCTTGTCCGGTAGCGTCGTTCTCGTCGGTGTGGAGCAATGCCGGGGTGGCGCCGGTTAGCCGCGCGGTGCCACGTGCGCGCGGCTTTGCACGACGCGGAAACGGTTCGCCACGAACGCAGCGTCGGTCAGCGTTGCATTGGCCGCTGGGTTTGCACCGGTGCCGTGGAAGTCCGAGAACGCCGCGGACTGGTTCACGAACACGCCGCCGGTTAAGTTCAGCGACAGCGCGACGCCGCCTTCGATCGCCGCTTCGTGCGCGGCTTGCTGCACTGCCTCGTCACCACTGTATACGGATAGCGTCAGCGCGCCGTGCTGTGCGGCAATCGAGCCGGCCAGCGCCAGCGATTGCGCGGTGGAATCCGTCGCGATGACGAATGCGATCGGGCCGAACCATTCCTGCGTAAACCGGTTCTGGTCGGTGGCCGCATCCAGCTTGACCAGCAGCGGCGTATGCACTCGTGCATGCTCGAACGCGGGATGCACGAGCGGTTGGCTGTCCAGTAGCACGGTACCGAGCGAGCGCGCCCGTTCGATGCGCTGCACTACGGCGTCGTTTTGGAGGGCTCCGATTAATTCGACCGCCTTGGCTGGGTCCGACGTCAGTTTCCGGACGGCCTCGGCGATTGCTTGAGCGACTTCGTCGAAGCTAAGCGTACCGTCGGCGGTGCGGATGCCGTTGCGCGGCACATAGATGTTTTGTGGCGCGGTACACATCTGGCCCGAGTACAGCGCCAGCGAGAATGCGATATTGCGTGCGGCTGCCTTGATGTCATCGACCGAGTCGATGACAATCTGATTCACGCCCGCCTTCTCGGTGTACACGTGGGCCTGGGTCGCGTTGCGCTCGAGCCAATTGCCGTTGTGCGTGCTGCCCGTGAAATCGATCAGTCGGACATCGGGGCGCGTGGCGAGCTGCTGCACGAGCGTGCCGTCATCCGGATCCGTTGCCAACAGCGTAACGACGTTCGGATCGAAGCCCGCCTCGCGCAGCACGTCGCGCGCGATACGTACGGTGATCGCCAGCGGCAGGATCGCGCCAGGATGGGGCTTGACGACCACCGCGTTGCCAGTCGCAAGATCGGCGAATAGTCCCGGATAACTGTTCCATGTCGGAAAAGTACAACAGCCCAGCACCAGGCCGATGCCGCGCGGCACGATCGTAAAATGCTTTTCCATTGCCAGCGGCGGATTCTTGCCTTGGGGTTTTTCCCAGTAAGCTTGGGCCGGGATGCGCCGCAACTGGTCCCATGCGCATGCGATGGCCTCGAGCGCGCGGTCCTGCGCATGCGGCCCGCCGGCCTGGAACGCCATCATGAATGCCTGTCCGGTTGTATGCATCACGCTGTAGGCAATCTCGAAGCTCGCCCGGTTCAGCCGCTGCAGAATCTCCAGGCTCACGCCCACCCACGTGTCGCGGCCCGCACGCTGCCATGGTTGCTGCGCGCGCGCCACGGCGGCGAATAGCGAGTCCGGATCGGCTTTCGGATAGCGCACGCCCAAAGCGAAGCCGAACGGCGAGTGCTCCTGGCCGACCAGTCCATTGCGGGGCTGATCCAAATCGAACGTTTGGTTCAAAAGCGCTTTGAACGATTGCTCACCGTCCGCGTTCGCCGTTTCCCCGTACACCTTGGGGCTGGGCATCTCGGGGAACGGACTCCAGTAGCCGCGCGTTTCCTGTGCCTGAAGTGCCTGTGTCAACGTCGATTCATGCTTCACAAACAGCGGATGTGTCATGGCGAGTCGTCGGAAAATTGAGGCGGAGACGGATAAATAAACCGACCGGTTGGTTGGAAAATGGTAGCATTCTTTTCGGATTGCGCGGCGTTTTTTCGCGGGTCCCCTTGCCAATGGAGCATTCATGACATTCGAAAACATCCTGGTCGACACAAGCGGACGGGTCGGGCTGATCACGCTGCACCGCCCGAAGGTGCTCAATGCACTGAACGACGCGCTGATGGACGAGTTGGGCGCGGCGCTCAAGGCGTTCGACGACGACGAGCAGATCGGCGCGATCGTGGTGACGGGCAGTGAAAAGGCATTTGCCGCCGGCGCGGACATCGGAATGATGGCGAAGTACACCTATATGGATGTTTACAAAGGGAACTACATTACGCGCAACTGGGAGGCGGTGCGTGCGGTGCGCAAACCGGTGATCGCCGCAGTGGCGGGCTTGGCGCTGGGCGGCGGATGCGAACTGGCGATGATGTGCGACATTATCATCGCGGCCGACACCGCGCGGTTTGGTCTGCCGGAGGTCAAGCTCGGGGTCATGCCGGGCGCCGGTGGCACGCAGCGCTTGCCGCGTGCGATCTCTAAGGCCAAAGCGATGGACCTGTGCTTGACCGGGCGGTTCATGGATGTACACGAAGCGGAGCGCGCGGGACTGGTATCTCGCGTAGTCGCGGTAGGCAAGCTGTTAGACGAAGCGCTTAGCACGGCGGCTGCGATTGCTGAATATTCGCTGCCTTCGGTGATGATGATTAAGGAATCGATCAATCAATCGTACGAGACCTTGCTTACCGAGGGTGTGCATTTCGAGCGCCGGCTGTTCCACTCGCTGTTTGCCACCGAGGACCAGAAGGAAGGGATGGCGGCGTTTGTCGAGAAGCGCAAGCCTATCTTCAAGCATCGTTGAAAACGGACTTGCGTTGAAGGTGATGAGTCGCTAAAATCTTATTTTTCGCGCTGCGGATGCCGTTGCGCGAAAGTGGGGCGGGTGAGTAGGATCTTCTCGAATCACTGTGGTGGAAAAAGTTTTCAAAAACTTCTTGACGCTGCGACGAGAAATCTTCATAATCTCGTTTCTCTGCTGCTGATGCAGCGACGCGATGCGGGGGCTGAGGCCGGATGGGCTGAGGCGAAGCGGTTGCGATGCT